>CALMAD010000376.1 GCA_937859105.1 uncultured Propionibacteriaceae bacterium | reverse complement strand
TTCGTGGTGGCGGAGGCCATCACCCCCTCGTCGGGCGGCGGGGTGTCGTGGTGGGAGCTGGCGCTCGCGGTCGTCGTGCTCGCGGTGCTGCTGACCTTGTGGGGGCTGTATCGCGGCACGCGCCGCGAACTGCTGCGGTCCGCGCGGCAGGAGGCCGAGGAGGCCCGCCGCGGCCAGGAGACGCGCGAGCTGCAGGCCCGGCAGGCCGAGCGCAACCGCATCGCCCGCGAGATGCACGACACCGTCTCGCACCGGCTCGCGCTCGTCGCCCTGCACGCCGGCGCGCTGGAGTACCGGGACGACCTCACGCCCGAGCAGGTCCGGGACGCCGCGGGCGTCATCCGGCAGGGGGTGCAGGAGGCGTCCGACGAGCTGCGGGCCGTGCTGGCCGTGCTCCGCGACGACGGCGGCGATGCCCGGCCGGCGCCCCGGCTGGCGGAGATCGAGGGGCTGATCGCCGACGTCCGGGAGGCCGGGGTCGCGGTGGAGTGGACGGTGACCTCGGCGTCCGGTGGGGGATCCGAGGGGTCGGCCGAGCCGGCGTCCGGTGGGTCGGCCGAACCGGCGTCCGGGCTGGAATCCCGCGCCCCCGCCGAGCCGCCGCCGGCGGCGTCCGCGCATGTGTATCGCGTGGTGCAGGAGTCGCTCACCAACGCGCTCAAGCATGCTCCGGGCGCCCCGCTGCGGGTGGCGCTCGCCGTCGAGGACGGCGTCGGCGTCGCCGTCGAGGTGCGCAACCCGCTGCCGGCCACCCCCGCGGACGCCCCGGGCTCGCGGGTGGGGCTGGTCGGGCTGCGCGAGCGGCTGGCGCTCGCGGGCGGTAGGTTCGGGGCTCAGGCCGAGGGAGGGGAGTTCGTGGTGCGGGCGTGGGTGCCGTGGCGGACCTGACGGGCGCGACCGAGGCGACCGTCTCCGTGCTGCTCGTGGACGACGAGCCGCTCATCCGGGCCGGGCTGCGTCTCGTCCTCGACGGGGCCGCCGGGCTGCGGATCGTCGGCGAGGCGTCCGACGGGCTGGAGGGCGTGCGGCTGGCGAGGGAGCTGCGCCCGGACGTCGTCCTCATGGACGTCCGCATGCCGCGCTGCGACGGCGTCGAGGCCACGCGCCTCGTGCGCGACCTGCCGGACGCCCCCGCCGTCGTCGTCCTGACGGCGTTCGACACCGACCAGTTCGTCGTCGGCGCCCTGCGCGCCGGCGCCGCGGGCTTCCTGCTCAAGCACACGCCGCCGCCCCAGCTCGTGGACGCCGTCCGGCAGGCCGCGGCCGGCACGATGAGCTTCACGCCGGGAGTGCTCCGGCACCTCGTGGACGCCGCCCCCGCCGCCCCGTCGCCCGCGGCCGGGCGGGTGGCGTCCCTGAGCGAGCGCGAGGCGGAGATCGCCGCGCTCGTCGCCGAGGGGCTCACCAACGCCGAGATCGGCGAGCGGCTCTACCTCGCCCTGCCGACCGTGAAGACCCACCTGGCGCGGATCTTCGAGAAGCTCGGCGTGACCAACCGCGTCCAGGCCGCCCTGCTGGTGCACGAGGCGCGCCGCGGGCGTTTCTAGCTGACATTCTCCACACTCTGGTGTGGGGAACGTCACACGGCCGGGCGGATCGAGGCCCGTCACGTGGGCAGAATCAGCCGGTCACCGGCCAGCGCCGCGTGCGCCCAACTCGTCGGCGTGCTCGCGGCCGAAGCGCTCCAGCGCCTCCAGCACCGGGCGCGTGTCGCGGCCCAGGTCGGTCAGCGCATAGCGGACGCCCACCGGCGGCCCGGCGTCCACGTGCCGCACGGCGAAGCCACGCGCGCAGAGCTCGCGCAGCCGGGCAGTGAGGACGGCGTCCGAGACCCCGGGTGCTGCCCGCTTGATTTCGCTGAACCGCTCGGCCCCGCCGAGCATCGCGCTGAGCACCGCGCCCGCCCACGCCCGCCCGAGGACGCCGAGGGCGTCCTCGATCGCGGTGCAGTTGGCCACGGCGTCCCCCAGGAATAATCGAAGCACTCTTGTGTTGATAGTAACATCACGAACAAGAGTGAGAGGTGACGTGATGGCGAAGAAGATCGGCTTCCTGAGCTTCGGGCACTACCTGGACATCCCGGGCTCGCGCGTGCCGACCGCCGGCGACTCGCTGCGGCAGCACGTGGCGATGGCGGAGGCGGCGGAGTCCGCGGGCATGGACGGGGCCTGGCTGCGCGTGCACCACTTCGACATGAACCACGCGGCGCCGTTCCCGCTGCTGGCGGCGATGGCCGCCCGGACGACGACGCTCGACGTCGGCACCGGCGTCGTCGACCTGCGCTATGAGAACCCGCTCTACCTCGCCGAGGAGGCGGCCGCGACCGACTTGCTCAGCGAGCAGCGGCTGCAGCTCGGCGTGAGCCGCGGGTCGCCCGAGTCGGCGGCCGACGGGCAGGCCGCCTTCGGCTACCGCCTCGCCGAGGGCGAGGACTGGGCGGGCGTGACCCGCGCGCGGGCCGACCTGTTCCGGCGCGCGATCGACGGGCAGCCGGTCGCGCGGTCGCACCGGGCGGCGGCGTCCGGGGGAGCGCCCGACCTGCCGATCAGGCCGCTGTCGCCCGGGCTCGGCGACCGCATCTGGTGGGGTGCGGGCAGCCCCTCGACCGGCGTGTGGGCGGGCACCGCGGGGTACAACCTCGTCAGCTCGACCTTGCTGCTGGCCGACGACGGGCGTCCGTTCCATGTGCAGCAGGGCGATCAGGTGCGGCGCTACCAGGACGCCTACGCGGCCGCCGGGCACACCGGGCCGGGGCTGGCCGCGGTGACGCGGAGCGCGTTCCCGATCACGAACGACGACGACCGCCGGTACTTCGCGCGGGAGGCCGGCGGAGGCGACGGGGTCGGGTTCCTCGACGGCCACAACGCGCGCTCGGGGCCGACCTTCGTGGGCTCCCCCGAGGACGTCGCCGACCAACTGCGCGCCGACGAGGCCGTGACCGCCGCCGACTACGTGCTGTTCGCGATCCCCAGCCAACTCGGCGTGGACTACAACGCGCACCTCTTCGAGAACCTCGCCGCCGTCGCCCGTGAACTGGGGTGGAAGGAGTAGTCGGCTGGGTCTCGGCGGCGCGGGTGTGCGAGCGGGAGGTCGTGTCCGCCCGGTCCCCCCGTGTGCGTTTCTATGCGGCAGAATCCACACCCCAGCGCGGATTTCGTCGCACTTGAAACGTCACCGACCGAGCGCCTGCACCAGGTCGTCCCAGAGGTCGTCGACGTCTTCCAGGCCCACCGACAGCCGCACCAGCGCCTCGGGGACGTTCTCCGGCTCCGACGGGATCCGCCGCCTCCGCTCCACCAGCGACTCCACCCCGCCGAGGCTCGTCGCCGGCACCCACAGCCGCACCGCGCGCGTCAGCGCGTCGGCGGCCGCGGCGTCCTGAAGTTCGATCGCGAGCATCGCGCCGAACCCGCGCATCGTGCTGGCGGCGACGGCGTGCCCGGGGTCGCTGGGCAACCCCGGATACCGCACCCGCGTCACCGCCGGGTGGGACGCCAACCGCTCGGCCAGCGCGGACGCCGTCCGCTGGGCGCGCTCCAGCCGGACGCCCAACGTCCGGACGCCGCGCAGCGCCAGCCAGGTCTCGAACGGTCCCGGGATCGCGCCGGTCAGCGTCCGGTGGGTGCGCAGGCGGTCGAGCAGGACGGCGTCCCGCGTGACGAGCACGCCGAGCATCACGTCCGAGTGCCCGGCGAGGTACTTGGTCGCCGAGTGCATGACGACGTCGGCGCCGGCGTCCAGGGGGTTCTGCAGCAGGGGCGTCGCGAACGTGTTGTCCACTGACACCCGGACGCCCGCCTCCCGCGCGGCCGCGCACACCGCCGGCAGGTCCGCGACCTCGATGAGCGGGTTCGTCGGCGACTCGACGTGCAGCCAGTCGGCGTCCGCAAGCGCCGCCCGGACGCCGTCGGTGTCGGCGGCGTCCACCCTGGTCACACGCAGATCTCCGCGCGCTCGATGCTCCTCGGCGAGGGCGAGCATCGTGTTGTACGACGTCGCGCCGATCACGAGGTGGCCGCCGCGGGGCACGAGCTCGAACAGCGCGGCCCCGGCCGCCATGCCGGACGCGAACGCGACCGCGCCCTCCGGTGCGCCCTCGAGCCCGCCGACCGTCTCCTCGAGCGCCGCCCAGGTCGCGTTGCCGTAGCGGCCGTAGACCGGCAGGTCAGGGTCGATGTCGCCGGGCTGGATGTACGTGCTCGCCAATTCGACGCCCGGCCCGACCGGGGCTCCCGGGGTCCGGCCCGGGCGTCCGGCGACGACCGCGAGCGTTTCGCGTGAGTATTGCTGCATCGATTCGGGGTCCGCCATGGGCGTCATTGCACCATGGACGCGGACGCCGGTTCGAGGGCTGGGCACCGCCACGTGTCCACGGGGTGACCACCGGGTGAACTGGTACCACCTTCCTGGATCATGATGCGCAACAAACCGCGACCGAGCCGGCCCACGATCGCTTTCTTCGCCGGGCGGCTGCCGAACGGAAGGAACGCCCATGAGTTCGACTGTGCCGGCGGCCCCGGATCCGCAGAATGTGCATGCTGTGGATCGGGGTGATGCTGGGTATGAGAAGGGTTTGAAGCGGCGTCATATTCAGATGATCGCGATTGGTGGTTCGATCGGGACTGGCTTGTTTTTGGGGGCTGGTGGTCG
>CALMAD010000375.1 GCA_937859105.1 uncultured Propionibacteriaceae bacterium | reverse complement strand
GGGGCCGTGCTCGGCGCGACCGTGACGGCGCTCGGCGACGCGGGCGCCGACCGCGGCCTCGGCGTCGCCCCCTGCGTGGTGCCGCGAGCCGACCAGTGGTTCACCGGCGTCCGGGCGGGCGCGAACGCGCGGGCGCAACTCGTGCTGCTGAACGCGGACGCCGAGGCCGCCGACGTGAACCTGACCGCCTACGGCCCCGGCGGGCGGCTCGCCGGGCTCGGTGGCCGCGGGATCCTGGTGCGCGGGCGCACCGCGAGCACGGTCGACCTCGGGCCGATCCTCGCGTCGGACGCCCCCCTGGTCGTGCGGGTGGAGACGTCCGCGGGGCGGGTGGGGGCGGTCGTCCGCCAGACGCTCTTCTCCGGCCCGGACGCCGTCGGCGCCGACCGGCTCGCCGCCGTCGGCGCGCCCGCGACGAGCGCGATCGTGGCCGGGGTGCCCTCCGGCGGCGGGCCGCGCGATCTCGTGGTCGGGAACCCGGGCGACCGGACCGCCGAGGTGCGGATCGGCGTCCTGGGCGGGTCGGGCACGTTCGCGCCCGCCGGCGCCGACCGGGTGAGCGTGCCGCCGCAGTCGACGAGGACCGTCTCGCTGACCGGCGGGCTGCGCGGCGGCGGCGGGGCGGTGCGGGTGACGTCCGACCAGCCGGTGACGGCGTCCGTGGAGGCGCGGAGCGGGACGTCGGTCGCCCAGACGGACTGGGCGTCGTCCGGGGCGTCGCCGGTCGTCGACGGGCAGGTGTGGTGGCCCCTGGCGACCGCGTCGGCGACGCGCGCGACGGTGACCCTGGCGAACCCGGGGGCGACCGCGACGTCCGCGCGGGTGCTGGTGCGGGCGCCCGACGGGGGCGTCCTGCTGGATCGGGCCGCGTCGGTGGCGGCCGGCGCGTCGGTGGAGGTCGCGGTGCCGGCGGCCGATCATCCGGTGGTGACGGTGACGTCGTCCGGGCAGGTGCATGCGGCTGTCGTCCTGAGCGGCAAGGCGGGCACGGCCGACGGGCTGGCGTGGCTCGGCGTCCCGGCGCGACCGGCGGCCGAGGCGGGCGTCCGGGTGGCCGCGGACCCGCGCGTGGGGGCCTGACGCGCCGGGCGTCACTCGCCCCCGGGCGCGGGTAGCGACCCCGGGCCGTGTGACGAAACCCACACCAGGGTGTGGAGAGCGTCAGGTAGAAACGCACACGGGTCAGTCGTCGGCGTCGCGGTCCCCGTCGGGGTCGATCTCGTCGGTCGGGATGCCCGTCACGTTCGCGAGCTGCTCGACGATGGTCCGGTAGACGAGGATGCGCAGCCCGCGCCGGCTCGCGGCCCGCCGCTCCAGCGGTCGCCGGTACACGACCACCTGCCCGTTCACCGTCGGCGTCGCGGTCACCGCGGCCGCCAGCGGGACGCGGTTCGGGGCCCACGCGGCATCGATCGTCGGGACGTCTTCGATGCCGACGTCCACCCCCGCCAGCGCCCGCGGGCAGTTCCGCAGGATCTGCGCGCACGCGTCGCTGACGCAGCGGGTGAAGAACGCCTCCGGCGACAGCCGCGCCCGCAGCGGGACAGGCCCCCCGGTGTACGGGTTCGGGAGGGCCAGCCGCCCGCGGCGGCCGCGTCCGTGACGGTCTCGGTGCGTACGCATGGCCGCGAGCCTACTGCTCGCTGGACGTCCGCCCGCCGAGCCAGCCCAGCAGGTCGGCGTCCTCGCTGACCAGCAGCTCCGCCTCCTCGCCGCCGTCGCAGCGCCGCAGCGAGACGGTGACCCGCGCCGGCGTCCGCTCGACGACCTCCCACGTCCCGCCCAGGCCCGCCCACCGCCGCAGCCGCTCGATCTCGCGCATGCCGCCCAGTGTGCCGGACGCCCGCCGCGGACACGCGATGGGATGCCGCGGACGCCCGTCTCCGGCGAGTAGCCTTCTCCAGGTGAGTTCCCGCCGCTGTTCCAAGACCGGCTGCTCGGCGGCCGCCGTCGCCACCCTCACCTACGTCTACGCCGATTCGACGGCCGTCGTGGGTCCGCTGGCGTTGCGCGCCGAGCCGGGCAGCTACGACCTGTGCGCCACGCACTGCGAGGCCCTCTCCAGCCCGCGCGGCTGGGAGCTCATCCGCCTCCCTCTGGACGCCGAGCCCCGGCGCGCCTCCTCCGACGACCTCCTCGCGCTCGCGGACGCCGTCCGCGAAGTCGGCATGGGGTATGGCGAGCCCGAGCCGCTGACCGAGCCCGTCGTCACCCGGCGTCGCGGCCACCTCGCCGTCGTCGCCGACCTGCCCGTCGAGCCCCGCTAGCCCGGGCGGCTAGGCTAAGGGGCCGGAAGGAGCGCCCATGAGTGACATCGTCCCCGACGTGCTGGAGCTGCTGGTCTGCCCGCGCTGTCGGCACCGCCTGGCCTGGGCGTACGAGGCCCACGAGCTGCAGTGCACCAACCCGCAGTGCGGGCTCGCCTACCCCGTGCGGGGCGGCATCCCGATCCTGATCGAAGACGAGGCGCGCGGCGGCCATGCCTGAGTTCGACGACGGCCTGCTCGACGATCCGCAGGCGCTCCAGGACGCCGACGGCCTGCTGCGCCCCCTCGCCGAGGCCGGTGCGCGCCTGCGCCGGGAGTCGGACGCCGCGCGCGACGCCCTCGCGCTCGTCACCCCCGACGCCCGCCCCCGCGCGGTCGTCGCCGTCGGCCCCGAGGCGCGCCTGTTGCGCGCCGTGCTCGAGCCGACCTGCCCGGTCCCGTTCGTGGCGTGGCCCAACCTGGGCCTGCCCGGCTGGGTCGGCCCGCTGGACGTCGTGGTGGTCCTCGGCGGCGCCGGCCGGACGCCCTCGGCGACGGTCAGCGAAGCACTCCGGCGCGGCAGCCGGCTCATCGTGACGGCTCCTGAGGACTCCCCGCTCGCGCGGCAGGCGTCCTCGCGGGCGACGACGCTGCTGCCCAGCCGCACGTCCGACCCGCTGTGCGGGGCGATCACCACGCTGATGGCCCTCCACGCGCTCCAGCTCGCCGGCCCGGCCGACCCGGCCGCGATCGCCGACGCGATGGACGAGGTGGCCACCCGGTGCTCCCTGTCGCGCGACATCGCGGGCAATCCGGCCAAGAAGAACGCGCTCGAACTCGCCGACGGCCAGCCCCTCATCTGGGGCGGCAGCGTGCTGGCGGCGCGGGCGTCCCGGCGTATTGCGGAGGCGGTGCGCGGCGCGACCGGCCGGGTCGCGCTGTCGGCCGACGCGGGCGCGCTGATCCCGATCCTCGCCGAGACCCGCCCGCGCGACCCGTTCGAGGATCCGTTCGAGGAGCAGCCGGTCGACCGGCGTCCGGTGCTCGTCGTGATCGAGGACGGGCTGGGCGACGAGGCGTCCGACGAGAGCCGCGAGATCCTGCAGAGCAACGCCGACGCGGCCGACGTCCACGTGGTGACGATCGAGCACACGGCGGCGTCCACCATGGAGCGCTACGCGACCGTCCTGCAGGAGGGGCTGTTCTCGGCCGCCTACCTCGCGATCGGCGGCGGCCGCGTGCGGGCGCTGGCGAACCGCTGACGGGGCGCGGGGCGCCCCACCGGTCCGGCACGACGGGACGCCGCCGGCGCGGGTAGGCTTCGTCCCCGTGGATTATCGCGTCGCAGACCTGAACCTCGCCGACTACGGCCGCAAGCAGATCACCCTCGCCGAGCACGAGATGCCCGGCCTGATGGCGATGCGGGAGCGGTACGCCGAGAGCCAGCCGTTGAAGGGCGCGCGCATCGCGGGCAGCCTGCACATGACGGTCCAGACGGCGGTGCTCATCGAGACGCTGGTCGCGCTGGGCGCGCAGGTGCGGTGGGCGTCGTGCAACATCTTCTCGACCCAGGACGAGGCGGCCGCCGCGATCGTCGTCGGGCCCGACGGCACCCCGGACGACCCGCGCGGCGTCCCGGTGTTCGCCTGGAAGGGCGAGACGCTCGAGGAGTACTGGGCGTGCACCGAGCGCATCCTCACCTGGGAGGGCACGCACCCCAACATGATCCTCGACGACGGCGGGGACGCGACGCTGCTCGTGCACAAGGGCGTCGAGTTCGCCAAGGCGGGCGCGGTGCCGCAGCCGGCGGCGTCCGATTCGGCGGAGTATGCCGTGGTGCTCGCCACCCTCCGCGCCTCGACGCTCGACTGGGTGGGCGTGGCGAACAGCATCCAGGGCGTCACGGAGGAGACGACGACCGGCGTCCACCGGCTGTACGAGATGGCGCGGGCGCAGGCGCTGTTGTTCCCGGCGATCAACGTGAACGACTCGGTGACCAAGAGCAAGTTCGACAACAAGTACGGCATCCGGCACAGCCTGATCGACGGCATCAACCGGGCGACGGACGTCCTCATCGGCGGCAAGGTGGCCGTCGTGTGCGGTTACGGCGACGTGGGCAAGGGGTGCGCCGAGGCGCTGGCCGGCCAGGGCGCGCGCGTGATCGTGACCGAGATCGACCCGATCTGCGCGCTGCAGGCGTCCATGGACGGCTATCAGGTGGCGCGGCTCGACGACGTCGTCGGCGAGGCCGACATCATCATCACGGCGACGGGCTGCCTGAACGTGGTGACCGCCGCGCAGATGGCCGCCACCAAAGACCTGGCGATCGTCGGCAACATCGGCCACTTCGACAACGAGCTCGACATGGCGGGTCTCGAGCGGCTGCCCGGCATCTCGCGCATGAACCTGAAGCCGCAGGTCGACGTCTGGACGTTCGCGGACGGCCACTCGCTCATCGTCCTGTCCGAGGGGCGCCTGCTGAACCTCGGCAACGCCACCGGCCACCCGAGCTTCGTGATGAGCAACAGCTTCACGAACCAGGTGCTCGCGCAGATCGAGCTGTTCACCAAGCCCGAGGAGTACCCGACCGGCGTCTACACGCTGCCGAAGGAGCTCGACGAGGAGGTCGCGCGGCTGCATCTGGACGCCCTCGGCGTCCGGCTGACCGAGCTGACCGACGAGCAGGCCGCCTACCTCGGCGTCCCGAAGGAAGGGCCGTTCAAGGCCGAGCTGTACCGCTACTGAGCGCCGGTCGCGGCGTCCCGGCTCTGAGCGGCCCCGCGCTCAGAGCTGCTTGACGTAGCTGCCGCCCTCGGGGACGAACCCGCAGGCCTCCAGGTAGGTCCGATGCTCGCTGGTGGACGCCCGCGCCACCAGCCGGCGGACGCCGGCGTTCGTGAACGTGGTCTTGCCCGGCCCGAACAGCCACCGGGCCACCGACGAGTCGCGGTAGGCGGGCGTGACGTAGTCGAGCGCCACCTCCAGCTCGTCGCCGAGCGGGCGCGCCAGAAACGCGCCGGCGGGCAGCCCGTCGCGGGTGATCAGCCGGGCGAACGGGTAGGGGGCGTCGATCGAGAACTCCGGCTGGGAGCGGTGGATGTCGGTCAGGTTCGCGGCGAGGTAGTCCCTGAGGAAGGGCGCGTCGGGCTCGATCTCGACCACCTTCAGCGAGGACGCCTCCGGCGCCAGTTCGACGCGCAGCCGCCAGGCGTTCAGCAGGGCGATGATCGAGTTCGTGATGACGACCGGCCACGCGCCGATCAGGGCCCCGTAGACCGCGAAGATCGCCGACCCCACCAGGGAGACCGTGCGCAGCTTCACGACCGAGCGCATCGCGAACGACAGCGCGACGAGCGCGGATGCCACGTAGCCGACCACCTCGACCCAGTTCATCGGCCCATCCTACGGGGCCGCGCGCCGCCTCAACTGCGCGGAACCTCGAACGCGGTGAGGGTGGCCGAGCCGTACTCCAGCTCGTCCCAATCCCGCTCGTGCGCGAGCACCGCGAGCCCGGACGTCGGGAACTTGCTCTCCACCTGCGCGGTGAGTTTCGAGGAGATCGCGAGGCTCGTGATCAGATCGCTCAGCACGGGCTCGTGGCCGATGAGCAGCACGGTCCGCGCGGACGCCGGCACCTCCCGCAGGATGCCGAGCGTCTGGTCCGTGCCCGCGTGGTAGAGCGACTCCAGCACCCGGACGCTCCCCGCGCTCGCCCCGCCCGCCGTCGCTTCCTGCCAGGTCTGCTGGGCGCGGGTTGCCGCCGAACACAGCACGACGTCGATGTCGAACGTCGTGAGCACCTGGCCGGCCACCAGGGCATCGCGCGTGCCGCGGCCGGACAGCGGCCGCCGGATGTCGGGATCGTCGGTCCTCCACGACGACTTGGCGTGCCGCATCACGAGAAGGGTCTTGCGGGACATGCGCAAAGTCTACGGGTGCGGCCCCGGCGTCCCGGTGATGTTTCGGCGGGGCGTCGCTGCCCTTCCGGCGGGCGATGTCGCCCCGCACCCCCGGACGCCTCCGCCTGAGTCGGCGACCCCGTCCGCTACTCCCGCCCCGCGATCCGCCGGGCCGCCGGGGCGGCGTCCGGGGCGATCTTGGCGAGCATCGCGAACGAGATGCGCTCCAACTGCCCGACCTGCTCGGGCGTCAACGCGTCGAGCACGTTCGCGCGCACCATCTCCACGTGGCCCGGCGCGGCCTCCTGGACGAGGAGCCAGCCCGCGTCCGTCAGCGTCGCGTCGGTGACGCGCGCGTCGTGCGGGCTGGGGGAGCGACGGAGCAACCCGCGCTCCTCCAGCCGCCGGACGACGTGCGAGAGCCGCGGCAGGGACGCCCGCGTGAGGCCCGCGAGGGCGCTGAGCGGCAGGGTGTGCCCCTCCGACTCCGACAGCATGGCGAGCACCCAGTACTCGAAGTGGGTGAGCCCGGCGTCGCGCCGGAGCTGGGTGTCGAGGGCCGCGGGGAGCCGCTCCAGCACGGCGGAGAGCCCCACCCACGCCGCGCGTTCGTCCGGGGTGAGCCATCGCGTCATCGTCGTCTCCTTCTCCGGCCCTGGTCGCGGGCCTCGTGCGGCCTGTTCGCGCCGCGCCGCCCCGATTCTACCGGATTGGTTGACAGGACAACCAAGTCGAACTATGGTTAAACCATCAACCAATAAGGAGTCAATCATGACGAGCATCAGCATCATCGGCCGCGGCACCATGGGCCAGGCCATCCAGTCGGTCTTCGAGCGCGCCGGGGCGAGCGTCCAGCTCGTCGGCCGCGACGACGCCGCGACGGGCGACGTGGTCGTGCTGGCCGTCCCCTACGCCGCTCTCGCCGACATCGCCGCGCAGCGCCAGGCCGAACTGGCGGGCAAGATCGTGGTCGACATCACGAACCCGGTCGACTTCGCGACGTTCGACTCCCTGACCGTCGCCCCGGACGCCTCGGCCGCGGCCGAGCTGGCCGCCGCGCTGCCCTCCTCGCACGTCCTCAAGGCGTTCAACACGAACTTCGGCGCCACGCTGGCGTCCGGGGTGGCCGGCGATCAGCCGACCACCGTCCTGGTCGCCGGCGACGATGCGGACGCCAAGGCGTCCCTCATCGCGGCCATCACCCCGTCGGGCGTCAAGGCCCTGGACGCCGGCTCACTCAAGCGCGCCCGTGAACTCGAGGCGATCGGCTTCCTGCAGATCTCGCTCGCGGCGTCCGAGAAGATCGGCTGGACCGGCGGTTTCGCGGTCGTCGCCTGAGCCGCCGGGCCGGGTGGCGTGTGCGCCCCGTCAAGGGGTGGGCACGCCGCGCCGGCGCGTGAGCCGGCGGGTCACTCGCCCTCGCCGCCGCCTTGGCCGCCGCCCTGGCCGGGGTTGAGGGAGCTCCAGATCTCCTTGCATTCGGGGCACACGGGGAAGCGGTCGGGGTTCCGGCTGGGCACCCAGACCTTGCCGCACAGCGCGACGACGGGGGTGCCCATGACCATGGCCTCGGTCAGCTTGTCTTTGGGCACGTAGTGCGAGAAGCGCTCGTGGTCGCCCTCGTCGAGGCGGAAATCCGAACGCTCGTCGAGGACCGTGCCCGTGCGCTCGTCGACGGCGGTCTGGGAACCAGGTGCTAGCTCAGTCACGATTTCATGCTAGTTGACCCCCGGTGATGAGATAACCCCGTGCCATCGTCCCGCCGGGGCCTCGTCGTGGGCCTCCTCATGCTCGTCACCGCCATCGCGTTCGAGGCGCAGGCGGTCGGCACGGCCATGCCCGCGGCGGCGTCCGATCTGCACGGGCTCGACCTCTACGCCTGGGCGTTCACCGCGTTCGCGATCCCGCAGATCGTGGCGATCGTGCTCGCCGGACGCCTCTGCGACCGCATCGGCCCCACCCTGCCCGCGATGGCCGGGCTCGCGCTCTTCGGCGTCGGCGTGACCGTCGCCGCGCTCGCGCCGACGATGCCCGTGCTGCTCGCCGGGCGTTTCGTCCAGGGCCTGGGCGGCGGCTTCGTGAACGTCGCGTTGATGGTGCTCGTCGGCAAGCTCTTCGAGCCCGCCGAGCAGGCCGCAATGATGACCTGGTTCTCCGCCGCCTGGATGCTGCCGTCGTTCGTCGGCCCCGGCGCGGCCGGCTGGCTGACCCAGACGTTCTCGTGGCATGCCGTGTTCTGGGGCATCCTGCCGATCGTCGTGCTGGGCGCGCTCATGCTCTTCCCCCCGCTGCTGCGCGCGGATCTCCGCGTCCAGCCCAGCGCGGACGCCGCTCCCGCGAGCGTCTGGGGTGCGGTCGCGGTGGCGGCCGGGCTCGCGGTCGTCCAGGCGGCGGGGCAGAACCTGACGCCCCTCTCGGGCGGCCTGATGGCGCTGGGGCTCGTGCTCGTCGTCGTCGCGGCGCCGCGGCTCATGCCGGTGGGGTATCGGCCCTTGGCGTCCGGGTTGCCGGCCGTGGTGAACGTCCGGCTGCTCACCGGCGGCTCGTTCTTCGCGCAGCAGTCGTTCCTGCCGCTCATGCTCGTGACGCTGCGGGGTCTCACGCTCGTGGAGGCGGGGGCGGTCATCACGATCTCCTCGGTCGGCTGGATGGCCGGCTCGTGGCTCCAGTCGCGGCCGTGGCTGCGCTGGCGGCGCGACACGATCGTGCTGGCGGGGGCCGCGTCCGTCGCCGCCGGCATCGGCGTGATCGCGGTCGGGACGTGGTGGCCGTCGGTGTGGCTGTGGGTGGTCGTCGCGGGCGCGACCCTGGCCGGCGTCGGAATGGGGCTGCAGAGCGCCAGCACGTCGGTCGCCGTCATGCTGCTGTCGGCGCCCGAGCAGCTCGGGCGCAACACGAGCGCCCTGCAGGTCGGCGAGGCCATGGGCATGTCCCTGCTCGGCGGCCTGGCCGGCACCCTCTACGCTTTCGCGCGGGGCCGCGGCGAGGAGCTCGCCGCGTTCGGCGTCCCCGTGACGGTGTTGACCGCGATCGCCGCCACGTCCGTGGCCTTTTCGCGCCGCATCGGGCCGGTCCGCAACCACGCGGCGTCCTGACCGTCTGCACAGGCGTCCAACCGGACGACTTCGTGTCTCGCTATGGCTACACTCTCGACGTCGAGAGGAGGTCCGTGGTGGACGAGGTGGACCGGATCCTGCGGGCCTGGGAGCGCGAGGCGCCGGGGCTGGACGCGAGCCCGCTGCGCGTCTTCTCGCGCGTGTCCCGACTGGCGCGTCACCTCGACTTCGCGCGCAAGGAGGCGTTCGACCGCCACGAGCTGGAGGTGTGGGAGTTCGACGTGCTGGCCGCGCTGCGCCGCGAGGGGTCCCCGTACGAGCTGTCGCCCGGTGCCCTCATTCATCAGACCCTGTCGACCTCGGGCACGATGACCAACCGCATCGACCGGCTGGCGGCCCGCGGGATGGTCGAGCGGCGTCCCGACCCGCGCGACCGCCGGGGCGTCCGGGTGCGGCTGACGCCGGGCGGGATGGCCGCCGTCGAGGGTGCGATCGCCGATCTCGTGGCGCACGAGCATCGCCTGCTCGAGGTGCTGACGAAGGACGAGGCCGACGTCGCGGCCGACTTGCTCCGCCGACTGCTGGTTCCCTTCGAGCCGGAGTAGGAGCCGCGGCGTTTGGCCGCTAGGGTGAACCGAACCCGCCGTAGTAAGGAAGACTCGCAATGGCGCTCATGCACCCCACCCTCCTCGAACTGGCCGACGCCTGCGGCATCGCCACCCAGTTCTGGGACTGGAAGGGACGCCTGGTCGACATCGCCGACGAGACGATCGTCGGCATCCTCGCCGGCATGGGGGTGGACGCCGCCACCCCGGAGTCCGCCGAGGCCGCCCTGGCCGAGATCAGGCTGCGCCCCTGGCGGCGCTCGCTGCCCCCGTGCGTGTCAATGGAGGAGGGCACGGCCACGACGGTGACCGTCCACGTGGCCGCCGGGGCGTCCGCGGTGTTGACCGTCCGTCTGGAGGACGGAGGCGTCCGGCTGACCCGCCAGGTCGACGACTGGGAGCCCGATCGCGAGGTCGACGGCCGCATGGTCGGCCAGGCCGCTTTCGCGCTGCCCGACGACCTGCCGCTCGGCTATCACCGCCTGCATCTGAGCAGCGACGGGCACGTCGCCGAGGGCACGCTCATCGTGAGCCCGCGCTTCCTCGGCTTCCCCGAATCGATGGGCGGCAAGCGCATCTGGGGGTACGCGACGCAGCTCTACAGCGTCCGGTCGGCCGACAGCTGGGGCATGGGCGACCTGCAGGATCTGGCGGATCTCGCCACCTGGTCGGCCACCCAGCAGTTCGCGAGCTACATCCTGACGAACCCGCTGCACGCCGCCGAGCCGATGCCGCCCGTCGAGCCGTCGCCGTACCTGCCCAGCAGCCGGCGCTACGTCAACCCGCTGTACCTGCGCCCCGAGCTCATCCCCGAGTACGCGACGCTCGACGAGAAGAAGCGCCGCCAGATCGCGACGATCAAGGGACGCCTGCTGCAGGGCCTGCGCAACGCCGACCGCATCGACCGCGACGCGATCTGGCGCGCGAAGATGGCGGCGCTCCGCATCATCTACGACGCAGGGCGCCCGGCGGCGCGCCAGATGAGCCGCGACGACTTCCTGCGGCGCGAGGGGTCGAACCTGCAGCACTTCTCGACGTGGTGCTCGCTGGTCGGCGAGTTCGGGATGGACTGGCGGTCGTGGCCGGAGGGCTTCCGGCGTCCGTCGTCGCCGGCCGTCGCCGGGTTCGCGCAGGCGCACTCCGACGAGATCGACTTCTTCATCTGGCTGCAGTGGATCGCCGACAACCAGCTCAGCGCGGCCGAGTCCGCGGCCGAGGACGCCGGCATGCGCGTCGGCATCATGAGCGACCTCGCGGTCGGCGTGAGCCACGAATCCGCGGAGGCGTGGATGCTGGGCGATTCGTTCGCCCGCGGGGTCAGCGTCGGCGCCCCGCCGGACGCCTACAACCAACTCGGGCAGGACTGGGGGCAGTCGCCGTGGCGTCCGGACCGGCTGGAGGAGCTCTCGTTCTGGCCGTTCCGCGCGATGGTGGCGGGCGTCCTGCGGCACTCCGGCGGCGTCCGGATCGACCACATCATGGGCCTGTTCCGGCTCTGGTGGGTGCCGCAGGGGATGCTGCCCACCCAGGGCAGCTACGTGAAGTACCCCCACGAGACCATGGTCGGCATCGTGATGCTGGAGGCCCACCGCGCCGGCGCGCTCGTCGTGGGCGAGGACCTGGGCACCGTGGAGCCCTGGGTGCGCACCTACCTGCGCGAGCGCGGCCTGCTGGGCACCTCGATCACGTGGTTCGAGCAGGCGGACGGCTCGCCCGTCCCGCCCGAGCAGTACCGCGAGTACTGCATGGCGTCGGTCACGACGCACGACCTGCCCCCGACGGCCGGCTACCTCGAGGGCGCCCACCTCAAGCTGCAGCACGAGCTGGGCCTGCTCACCGAGAACCTGGACGACGAGCTGGCCCGCTTCGACCGCGAGCTCGCCCAGTGGCGTGCCACGCTCGCCGAGCGCGGCCTGCTGCACGAGGGCGAGGGTGACGACGAGGCTGAGGCGATGGTGCTCGCCCTCTACCGGTTCCTCACCCAGTCGCGCTCGCGGGTGCTGAACGCGGCCCTGACGGACGCCGTCGGCGACCGCCGCATTCAGAACCAGCCGGGCACGATGAACGAGTACCCCAACTGGCGCGTGCCGCTCAGCGGCCCCGACGAGCAGCCGATGATGCTCGAGGAGGTCTTCGTCAGCGCGCGGGCGCAGCGGTTGGCGTCCGTGATGAACGGGTTCACCCGGCCCATCGTGGGCAGGCGCTGACGTGGCCGGCGGGCCGGGCACGCAGCGCTCGGTGACGCTGCGGTTCCTCGCCGCGCCCATGGACGCCAACGCGTCCGGCCGCGTCGGCGGCGGCAAGATGCTGGAGTGGATCGACAAGGCGGGCTACGCCGCGGCCGTCGGCTGGGCGGGCACCTACTGCGTGACGCTGTACGTCGGCAACATCCACTTCACGCGCCCCGTGCAGGTGGGGCACCTCGTCGAGGTGGAGGCGCGGGTCGTCTACACCGGGCGCACGTCGCTGCAGGTCGTCTGCACCGTGTCGAGCGGCGACCCGCGGCAGGGGGATCTGCGCGTCAACACCGTCTGTCTGCTCGCGTTCGTCGCCATGGGCGACGACGGCAAGCCGACGCCCGTGCCCACGTTCGTGCCGGAGGACGCCTGGGAGGTCGCGCAGAACACGCGCGCCAAGGCGCTGAACGTCGTCCGGAAGGAGATCGAGGCCGAACTGGCCCGGCAGCGCTACTCCGAGCACACGGCCTCGTGCCGCGAGACGCTGCGGTTCCTGGCCGCCCCCACCGACGTGAATTGGGGCGGCAAGGTGCACGGCGGCTACGTCATGCACTGGATCTCCAGCACCGCCAAACTCGTCGCCGAGCGCTGGCATCAGGGCGAGGCGCGGGCGACGTTCGCCGGCGGCGTCCGGTTCTACCGGCCGATGTTCATCGGCGACCTCGTGGAGGTGGAGGCCCGCCTGATTCTCACGGAGGGCTCGCTCATGCACGTCTCGGTGCATGTGCGCACCGGCGACCCGCGCAGCGCCGAGCCGCTGCCCACGTCGACCCACTGCACGATGGTCTACTCGGCCCTGGACGCCCGCGGCGCCCCCACGGACGTGCGGCCCTGGCGGCCCAGCCTGCCCGAGGACGTCCGGCTCGAGGACCATGCGCGCGCCCTCATCACGATCCGCCGCAAGCTGCTGCGCCCCGACCCGGCCTGAGCGCCCGCGCGCCGCTCAGGCGGTGTGCCGCACCCGGACGCCCGCGCCCGTCAGCTGGGCCTTCACGGTCTTGAGGTTGCCGGGGTCGACGGCCGCGGTCAGGTCGACGAGCACGGTGGTGTCGAAGCCGGACCTCGCGGCGTCGATCGCCGTCGCCCGGACGCAGTAGTCGGTCGCGATGCCGCACACATCGACCTCGTGGACGCCGCGCGCCCGCAGGAAGTCGCCGAGTTTCGCTCGCGTGTGGTTCTCCTTGCCGCTGAACCCGGAGTAGCCGGCGTCGCGTTGCCCCTTGTCGAACACCCCGTCGAACGTGCGGTAGCGCAGGTTCGGGTGGAACTGCGCCCCCTCGGACTCCGCGACGCAATGCACCGGCCAGCTCTCGACGAAGTCGGGGTCGTCGCTGAAGTGGGTGCCCGGGTCGACGTGCCAGTCGCGGGTGGCGACGACGACGTCGTAACCGGGGGAGTGCGCGAGGTAGGCCGAGCTCGCGGCCGCCGCCGCGGCCCCGCCCTCGACGGCGAGCGCCCCGCCCTCGCAGAAGTCGTTTTGGACATCGACGACGATCAGTGCGCGCGTCATCGTGGACCCTCCTCACCGAGCATGACCGTGGGGATCGCCGGCTCCCCCTTGCTCATCTTGCGGGCGTTGCGGGGCAACTCGGCACGCGCGGCGGCGTGCCGGTCGCGGGCGGCCTCGAGGGGCTCGCGACCGACCACCTCGCCCGCGGTGATCAGCGGGACGAGGATCGGCCGGTCGTTGTGGTCGCCGTCGCTCGGGACGCCCACCCCGACCACCTCGGCCTCGGCCCGGCCCTGCTCGTCGAGCCGGCGCAGCGCGGTCTTGCGGCCGCCGACGGTCGCCTTGTTGAGCGACAGCTTTTCGACCGGAACCATCGGCGCGTCGGCCTCGTCGCCGGACGCCCGGGCTACCAGCTTGTACACGAACGCGCAGGTGGGGTGCCCTGAGCCGGTGACGAGCGACGTGCCGACGCCGTAGCCGTCGACCGGCGCCCCCCGCAGCGCGGCGATCTGGTATTCGTCGAGGTCGGACGTCACGACGATGCGCGTCTTCGTCGCCCCCAGCGAGTCGAGCAGCCCCCGGACGTCGACCGCCAACTCGGCCAGGTCGCCCGAGTCGAGGCGGATCGCGCCGAGGCGTCCGCCGGTCAGCTCGACGCCGAGCTTGACCGCCTCGTGGATGTCGTAGGTGTCGACGAGCAGCGTGGTCGCCTCGCCGAGCGAGGCGATCTGGGCGCGGAAGGCGTCCGATTCCGAATCGTGCAGCAGCGTGAACGAGTGCGCCGCGGTGCCCGCCGTCGGGACGCCGTACCGGCGCCCCGCCTCCAGATTCGACGTCGACGCGAACCCGGCCACGTAGGCCGCCCGCGCGGCGGCGACGCCCGCCCACTCGTGTGTGCGGCGCGACCCCATCTCGATGCAGGGCCGGCCGTCGGCCATCAGCGTCATGCGGGACGCCGCCGACGCGATCGCCGAGTCGTAGTTGTAGATGGACAGCAGCACCGTCTCGAGGATGCACGCCTCGGCGAACGATCCCTCGACCTGCAGCAGCGGGGAGTGCGGGAAGTACATCTCGCCCTCGGGGTAGCCTCACACGTCGCCGGAGAAGC
>CALMAD010000374.1 GCA_937859105.1 uncultured Propionibacteriaceae bacterium | reverse complement strand
AAGACCCGTGCGAAGTCCGCCCCTCGCGCCTGGTCGCCGCCAGCCGGACTCGCTACTCGGCGAGCTCGATCAGGCCCTGGCCGCCCTGGACCGAGTCGCCCTTGCCGACCAGGATCGCGCCCACCTTGCCGGCCTTCGGCGCGGTGATCTCGGTCTCCATCTTCATGGCCTCCAGGACGAGCAGCACGTCGCCCGCTTCCACGGACGCGCCCTCCTCGACCAGGATGCGCGCCACCGAGCCTGCCAGCGGCGCGGTCACCGCGTTGGAGCTGGCGCCCGGCATCTTGGCCGTGGTCGGGGCGGCCGGAGCGGCCGACCCACCGATGACGATCGGGCCGAGCGTGGGGCGCTCCTCCTCCTCGACCTCCACGTCGATCGCGTATGCCGTCCCGTTGACGGTCACTTTCAGTTTCATGGCTTCCTACCTGTCTTGTGGATCAACGGACGTGCGGCACGCTGCGGTCGTGGACGCGCTCGCGGCCCTCCTGGGCCCAGCCGCGGCTGCCATGCAGCCGGACTGCGCGCACCTTGGCCTTGTGCCCGAGGAAGGCCGCCACGGCCGCCGAGATGGCGACCATGGTGTCCTCGGAGATCTCCTCGTTGCTCCGCAACTCGGAAACCTGGCCCTCCAGCGCGGACAGACGCGTCGTCAGGTCGGCGACCAGCGCCTGCAACTCGGCGACGGTTGGCTCGTTCGACATCGTCCCTCCGATCAGGCCGGCCCGAGGCCGTGCTTCTTGGGCGGCCGCAGCTCGCGCTTGGTCGCGAGCAGCTCCAGGGCCATCGCGACCTGACGCCGGGTGTCCGCCGGATCGATGATGTCGTCGACGAGGCCGTGGGCGGCCGCCGTGTACGGGGAGCTGAACGTGGTGCGGTACTCCTCCACCAGTTCCTCGCGCTTGGCCGCCGGATCATCCGCGGTGTCGATCTCCCGCTTGAACACGACCGCGGCTGCGCCCTCGGCCCCCATGACCGCGATCTCGGCGGTCGGCCAGGCGAACACCTTGTCGGCACCCAGGTCCTTGGAGCACATGGCGATGTACGCGCCGCCATAGGCCTTGCGCATGACCACCGTGATCTTCGGGACGGTCGCCGCCGAGTACGCGTACAGCATCTTCGCGCCGTGGCGGATGATGCCGCCGCGCTCCTGGGCGACGCCGGGCAGGAAGCCGGGGACGTCCACGAGGTTCACGACCGGGATGTTGAAGGCGTTGCAGAAGCGGATGAACTTGCTGCCCTTGTCGGAGGAGTCGATGTCGAGCACGCCGGACATGACGCTCGGGTTGTTGGCGATGAAGCCGACCGTGCGCCCGACGATGCGGCCGAAGCCGACCACCAGGCTCGGCGCGAAGCCGGCCTGCACCTCGAGGAAGTCCTCGCGGTCGACGATCCCCCGGATCACGTCGCGGACGTCGTAGCCCTTGTTCGCCTCGACCGGGATGATGTCGCGCAACGCCGGGTTCGGGTCCACGTTCTCGTCGGGATCGACGAGCGGGGCGTCCTCGGAGTTGTTCTGCGGCAGGAAGCTCAGCAGCTTCTGGGCGATCAGGATGGCCTGCTCGTCGTCGTCGGCCACGAAGCTGACGACGCCGGACGCCATCTGCGCGTCCGCGCCGCCCAGCGCGTCCTGCGTGACCTCTTCACCGGTGACCTGCTTGATGACCCCGGGGCCCGTGATGAACATGTGGGCCTTGCGGGTCTGGATGATGAAGTCGGTCAGCGCCGGGCTGTAGGCCGCGCCGCCGGCGCACGGGCCGGCGATGATCGAGATCTGCGGGACGGCACCCGACAGCTTGACGTTGCTGTAGAACACCTTGCCGTAGCCGGACAGCGCGTCGATGCCCTCCTGGACGCGGGCGCCGCCGGAGTCGTTGATGAAGATGAACGGGGTGCCCGTCTTCAGCGAGTTCTCCAAGGCGTCCGACACCTTGATCGAGTGCGTCTCGCCGGCGGAACCGCCGGCCACGGTGAAGTCCTGGCTGGCGATGTTGACGCCACGCCCGAACACCGCACCCGACCCGGTCACGACGCCGTCGGCGGGCATGTCCGCCTTGTCCATGCCGAAGCTGGTGGTGCGGTTGCGCCGGAACGCGCCGACCTCTTGGAACGAGCCCGGGTCGAGCAGCTCCTCGATGCGCTCACGCGCGGACTTCTTGCCCTTGGCGTGCTGCTTCTCGATGCGCTTCTCGCCACCGCCCGCCTCGACCTTCGCGCGGGCCTCCTCGAGCGTCTTCAGGCGATCCTTCATGGTGAGTTTCTTAGCCATGTTTCCTGTCCTCAGGCCGGTTCAACCTGGACGCTGTGCGAGCGCCCGTTGAACGACACGTTGTACTTGATCGGGCCGCGGACGGCCTTGGCCGACCCGTCGGCCGCCGCCTTCTCCGCAGCCAGTTGCTCGGCGGTCTTGCCGACGTTCTTCGGGCCTTCGTCGCGGTTCTCGAAGAACTTGGGCGCGACACCGGGGAACATCGCGTTCGTCAGGACGTCCTCCTCGGTCCCGTCGAAGCCGGGCAGCGCCTTGGCGTCCGCGACCAGCTTGTCCCACTCGGGGTCGAGCAGATCGGCCGGACGCTCCGTGATCGGCTCCTTCTTCGTCTGCGCCTCGGCCAGCTTGATGACCTCGGGGTCGCGCTCGCCGATGCACTCGCCGTAGTAGCCGAGCATCAGGTCGGCGAACTCGCCGGTCATGACCTTGTAGCGGCCCATCAGCACGTTGAACACGGCCTGCGTGCCGACGATCTGCGACGACGGGGTGACGAGCGGCGGGTAGCCGGCGTCCTTCTTGACGATCGGCACCTCCTCCATCACCTCACGGATGCGGTCGCCCGCGCCCTGAGCCTTGAGCTGGCTCTCCATGTTGGAGAGCATGCCGCCCGGGATCTGGCTGCTGAAGATGTCGGTGTCCACGAGGGTGGCCGACTCGAAGGCCTTGTACTTCGGGCGGATGGTCGCGAAGTGGTCGCGGATCTTGATCAGCCGGTCCATGTCGAGGCCGGTCGTGTACTCCGTGCCCTCGAGCATCTCGACGAGCGATTCGGTCGGGTTGTGGCCCGGGCCGAGCGACATCGAACTGATGGAGGTGTCCACGACGTCCGCGCCGGCCTCAATGGCCTTCATCAGCGTGACGAGGGTCACGCCCGTGGTGGAGTGGCAGTGGACGTTGATCTGCGTGTCCTCGCCGTAGGTCTCCTTGATGCCGCGAATGATGTCGTACGCGGGCTGCGGCTTGAGCAGGGCCGCCATGTCTTTCAGGGCGATCGACTCGGCGCCCATGTCGAGCAGCTGCCCGGCCAGGTGCACGTAGCCCTCGACGGTGTGCAGCGGGCTGATCGTGTAGCAGATCGTGCCCTGCGCATGCTTGCCGGTCTTCTTCACGGCCGCCATCGCGCGGGCCATGTTGCGCGGGTCGTTCAGCGCGTCGAAGACGCGGAACACGTCCATGCCGTTCTCCGCGGACTTCTCCACGAACTTGTCGACCACCGTGTCTTCATAGTGGCGGTAGCCCAGCAGGTTCTGGCCGCGCAGCAGCATCTGCAGTTTGCTGTTGGGCAGCAGCTTGCGGAACGTCCGCAGACGCTCCCACGGATCTTCATTCAGGAAGCGGATGCACGCGTCATACGTGGCTCCGCCCCAACACTCAACGCTCCAGTAGCCGGCCTGATCAATGTCCTCACACGCGTCGACCATGTCTTCGAGCGCCATGCGAGTGGCCATGAGGCTTTGGTGAGCGTCTCGAAGGACGAGCTCGGTGACACCAATTTTTCGTGGACTCATGGGCCCAGTCTTCCACCGGGCCCGGGACGCCGCAGGGCGGGGGGAACATTCACCTCGGTTTGAGACGATGTCGCTCGTGATGCGAGACTGCCGCTCCGACGTCTGCACCCATGTGGGCCCGGCTGACTGAGGCCTGGGAAGACGTCCACCGAACCGCCCGGACGCCGGGTCACCAAGTGGACGCCAGCGGCGTCCGCGCGCGTGTGGGAAGTCAGGCCGGACGCCTCCGCGCGAGCCCCGGGCCCACCCCGGTGGCGGATGCCCGGAGGCCGGATAGAATCAACGGGACGCCCCCACCGGCCGGCCGCGGGCTATCGCGCGGGCCGGCGTCCACCTTCTTTTTTCGTCAATCTTCTGGAGACTCGATGCCCACTCGCGCCGACCTGCGCAACGTCGCCATCATCGCCCACGTCGACCATGGCAAGACCACGCTCGTGGACGCGATGCTGTGGCAGTCCGGCGCGTTCCGGGAGAACCAGGACGTCGACAAGCGCGTGATGGACTCGATGGATCTGGAGCGCGAGAAGGGCATCACGATCCTGGCGAAGAACACGGCCGTCGAGCGGGTGACCCCCGCGGGCGAGCACGTGACGATCAACATCATCGACACCCCTGGTCACGCCGACTTCGGCGGCGAGGTCGAACGCGGCCTGGAGATGGTGGACGGCGTCCTGCTGCTCGTGGACGCCTCCGAGGGCCCGCTGCCCCAGACCCGGTTCGTGCTGCGCAAGGCGCTGGCCAAGAAGCTGCCGATCATCGTGGTCATCAACAAGGTCGATCGCCCGGACTCCCGCATCAGCGAGGTCGTCGACGAGGTCTACGCCCTGTTCATGGATCTCGTGGACGACGATTCCGCCGACGCGCTCGACTTCCCCATCGTCTACTGCGCGGCGAAGGCGGGGCGGGCGTCCCTGGAGCAGCCCGCCGACGGCGGGCTGCCCGACTCCCCCGACCTCGAGCCCCTGTTCGAGACGATCATGACCACGATCCCGGCGCCGACCTACGCCGAGGGAGCACCGCTGCAGGCGCACGTGACGAACCTCGACTCCTCCCCGTACCTCGGCCGCCTCGCGCTCTGCCGCGTCGTCTCCGGCGAACTGCACCGCGGGCAGACGGTCGCCTGGATCCGGCGCGACGGCTCCGTGCAGAACGTGAAGCTGTCCGAGCTCTTGATGACCAAGGCGCTCGAGCGCCTCCCCGCCGAGCACGCCGGCCCCGGCGACATCGTCGCGATCGCCGGCATCCCGGACATCACGATCGGCGAGACCCTCGCCGATCCCGACGACCCGCGCCCGCTGCCGCTCATCCACGTCGACGAGCCGTCGATCTCGATGACGATCGGCATCAACACGTCTCCCCTGGCCGGCAAGGCCGGCAAGAAGCTCACGGCCCGGCTGGTGAAGGCCCGCCTGGACGCCGAGCTGATCGGCAACGTCTCCATCCGGGTCGAGCCGACGGAGCGCCCCGACACGTGGGAGGTCCAGGGTCGCGGTGAACTGCAGCTCGCCGTGCTCGTCGAGATGATGCGCCGCGAAGGGTTCGAGCTGACGGTCGGCAAGCCCGAGGTGCTGGTGAAGCAGATCGACGGCAAGCTGCACGAGCCGGTGGAGCGGCTGACCGTCGACATCCCCGAGGAGCACGTCGGCACGGTCACCCAGCTCATGGGCACGCGCAAGGGCCGCATGGAGCAGATGATCAACCACGGCACCGGCTGGGTGCGCATGGAGTTCGTCATCCCGGCGCGCGGGCTGATCGGCTTCCGTACCGAGTTCCTGACCGAGACGCGCGGCACCGGCATCATGAACCACGTCTACGAGGGCTACGAGCCGTGGGCCGGCGAGATCAAGACGCGGATGACCGGCTCCCTCGTCGCCGACCGGCTGGGAGCCGTGACGGCTTACGCGCTGTTCAACCTGCAGGAGCGCGGCGTCCTGTTCGTCGCCCCCGGCGACGAGGTGTACGAGGGCATGATCGTCGGCGAGAACCCGCGCCCCGACGACATGGACGTCAACCCGACCAAGGAGAAGAAGCTCACCAACGTCCGGTCGTCCACGGGCGAGGAACTGGAGCGGCTCGTGCCGCCCCGGCTGCACAGCCTCGAGCAGGCGCTCGAGTTCTGCCGCTCCGACGAGTGCCTCGAAGTGACGCCGGCGGCCGTCCGGATGCGCAAGGTGACCCTGGACGCCGCGGACCGCGCCAAGCAGCGCAACCGCGCCAAGAAGGTGGACGCCTGAGCGGCGCCTTCCGCGGGTGACGGGGCGGATCCCCCTACGCTGACGCCATGCCGGTAGCCGCCCCCGCCCCTGACGCCCCGCCTCGCAACCAGGCGGGTGGCGGGCGCCTCCTCCGCTGGGTCGGCCCGATCGCCGCGCTGGCCGTCGCCGGCTACGGCGTCGCCCTCGCGCTCATGGCCGGGGCCGGCGCCGGGGCGACCGCGGCGTTCTGCGCCTACTGGCTGCTGGCCGTGCTCGTACCCGGAACGCTGGTCCACAAGGGGCTGCGCGGCACTCAGGGCACCTGGGCGGCCGACCTGACGTACGGCGCGGTGACCGGCCTGGCCCTCGAGTTGTTCGCCTGGGCCGCGTTCACCCTGGCCCACGCCCAGCACCTGCTCATCGCATGGCCGGCGGTCTCGCTGCTGGTGCTCGCCTTCCCCGGCGCCCGTCGGCGGTTGCGGCAGAGGCCGGAGTCCGTCGCCCACCCGGGTTGGGCCATCGCGACCGCCGCCGCCATCGCGATCGGCTTCCAGGGCCTCTACCGCACGTACCTGACCGCCTACGACCTGCTGCCCTTCCGGCGCTCCTACTACGTCGACCTGCCGTGGCACATGTCCCTCATCGCCGAGGCGCAACGCGCCTTCCCCCTACTCACGCCCCAGTTGGCGGACGCCGGCCCGATCAAGTACTCGTGGTTCGTCCACGCGCACCTGGCCGCGGCGTCCCTGGTCTCGGGGGTCGACTACACCGTGATCTTCCTGCGGCTGTGGCCGCTGCCGATCATCGCGCTGGCCGTGCTCGCGCCCGCAGTCGTGACGCGGCAGCTGACGAAGTCGGCCGGCGCGGGCGCGCTGGCGGCCTGGCTGACGCTGACGGCCGCGTCCTTCCCGTGGTGGTCGGCCTACACGGGCGCCGACGACATCTTCCGGCCGGTCTCCCCCACGCAGCTCTACTCGTTGCCGATCAGCACGCTGCTGCTGGGCGTCCTGGTGCCGCTCGTGCGCTCCGGGCGGGCCGCCGGGGCGGGGACGGCCGTGGTGGCCGGCCTGCTGGCCGTCCTGACGATGGGCAGCAAGAGCTCGATCATGCTCATGATCGCGTGTGGGGTCGGCGCCGCCTGGCTGGCCTGCCTGGCGCTGAGGCGCAACCGGGCGGTCACGTTCGGCCTGACCGCCTCGGCCGGCGTCCTGACGCTCGGCGCGCTCGCGCTGGTCTCCGGCGGCAACTACGGGACGCGGCTGCAGCCGTTCGCCAGCCTCACGCTGCTGCCCGCCTACCGCGTGCTCGTCGGGCCCAACGACTTCCTCGCCCCCCTGCCGCCCGGGTTCCGCGAACGCGGTGGGCTGGTGCTGCTCGGCGTCCTGCTGGTGGCGGTGCTGGTGCGGTTCGCCCGGCAACTGTCCTTCCTGCTGCCGTTCTTCGACGGACGCCTCCGGCGCGACCCCGCCGCCTGGCTGTTCGCGGGGGCGGTCTTCGCGGCGTGGCCGCCGTTCTTCCTCATGGGGCACCGCGGGCACAGCGAGTACTACTTCCAGTATGGGGCGGTGCCGTTCGCGGCCGTCCTGCTGGCCTGGTGGGCGAGCGGCGTCGTCGGCGACGACCGGGGCGCCCGGCGCGTCGCCCTCGGCGTGGGGGCCGGCGTAGCCCTCGCGAGCCTCGCGGTTGCCACAGTGCTCCGGTGGCGCGTCGGCCCCAGCGGCGGCGCCGCCTGGTGGGCGGCCGGTCGCGACTTCGCGCTCCAGGTCGGGGTCGGCGCCGTCGTGCTGGGCGTGGTGTCCCTCATCGCATGGGTGCTCGCCCGACGCGGCCGCGCCGCGCTCGCAGGCGTCCCGGTGGCCCTGCTGCTCGCGCCCTCGTTCGGCGGCGTCGCGTCGACGGTCACCGTCGAACCGCGTCCGGTCGCCGGGGCGACCCTGCCCACGAACCTGCCCGAGGGGGAGGCGGCGCTGTGGCTGCGGGAGAACACGGCGTCCGACACCCTCGTCGCGACGAACGCCCCCTGCCTGAACAGCGCACCGTCGCTGGAGTGCTTCGCGCGTCGGTGGTGGATCTCCGGGCTGGCCGGGCGGCGCGTTCTACTGGAGGGGTGGGGCTACACGTCGGCCTTCGACGGGACGCGCTTCACCGATCCGGCGCTCTACGATTTCAACTCGTCGCTGTTCGCCGACCCGACGCCCCAGAACCTCGGCGAGGCGTACGGCCGGGGCGTCCGGTGGCTCGTCGCCGAGCGGCTGCCGGGCCTGACCGTGTCCCCGCGCCTCGACACGCTCGCCGACAAGCGGTACGACAACGGAACCGTCGCGATCTACGAGTTGCGGCGTCCCTAAGCGTCTGAGACGCCCGGCGGGGCGGTGTCCTCGCCCCCGCCCGCACCCCTAGCATCGTTAGGGTGCAGCTGTCCGTAACCCCCCGGCCCGACGCGGTCACGCCCTCTGCCACGCGCCCCCCTCGGCGAGACTCCACCCCGTCCCGCGCGCGGACGACCACCTGGGTGCTCGCAGCCGTCCTGCTCCACGCCGTCGTCCAGTGGAACGCGCTCCTGTTCGTCGGCGACGCCCCCTTCTCGCACCTGCGCACGTACGCGTCGCCCGACCAGCTCGGCTACATGGCCATCTCGGCCGATGTCGCGCACGGCAACTGGGCCCGCGTCGAGCCGTACACCGAGACCGGCCTGAACACGTACCCCCGCCTCTACTACACGTTGATCGGCGCGTTGGCCGGGCTGTTCCACATCAGCCCGGTGCTGGCCTGGAACCTGACTGGGGCCCTCCTCCAGTCGGTCATGGTCGGCGGCCTCGCGGCCCTGTTGGTCCGGCTCAGCGGACGCCGCTGGGCCGCCCTCGGCGCCCCCCTCGCGTTCCTGGTCGGCGTCGGGGGGTGGCTCGTGCAGGGCTCGTGGAGGATCACCCTCGAGGCACACGCGGTGCTGTGGGGGCCGTACGGTGTCCTGACCATCCTGAACGCGGAGGCCGCCGGGCTGTCGATCGGCATCGGCGCGCTGATCCTGCTCGCGTTCGCCTGGCTGACACCCCGGACCCCGCGGACGCGTTTCCTCCTGACGGTGGCTGCGGCCGCCCTGGTCGGCGTCACGGCGAACGGCCAGACCTATTCGTTCCTCATGTTGGTCTACCTGGTGGGCGCGATCGTCAGCCTTCACGCGCTCATCTCCGGACGCCGCTGGGTATTGCTCGGCCTCACGGGCGCCCTGCTGGCGGCGATGTACGCCCTCGGCCCGCTCGCCGCCGGACGCCTCGGCCAACTGCCGACGCTCGTGCTGGGCTTGACGCCGTTTCTGCCCGGCATCGCCGTCATCGCGGTGCGGCACCTGCGTCCGACGCTGGCCACCGCCGGCGCGTGCGCCGCTCTGGCCGCCCCCCAGATCCTCACCACCGTGCGGGACCTCGGCTCAGGCGACCCGTTCCTGACCTACCGGGTGGCATCCAACAAGAACCTCGGGGTCGTGTTCCCGGAGACTCTCGTGGCCATGGCCCCCGTCGCGATCCCGCTGCTGCTGCTCCTGGTCGTCACCTGGCGCAGGGACCCGAAGCTCGCCGCCGCCAGCCTCGCGGGCCTCGTCGTGTGGCCCTACGGCGCCGCCAACGACGTCTGGGGCGCCAACGCCGAGCCCTACCGGTTCTGGATCGACCTGCTGGTCGTCGCGTCCGTGATCGTCATGATCGTGCTCGCCGCCCTGGCCGGAGCGCCCGACGGCGGGCCCGCACCCCGGCGCCCGGCCCCGCTGCGCGCGGTGACCGCAGCCACGTTGGCCCTCTACGCCCTCACGCTGCCCGACTACGCGCTCTGGGTGACCAACCCCAGCATGCGCGCGACCTGGAACCCCCACACGCCGCGGGCGCAGGCCGTCGCCGCCACCGCGTCCCGCGCCGACGACGGCACGAGCGCGCTGCTGCTCCCCGACCGCTGCCTCAACTCGCAGACCGTGAAGGTCACGTCGGGCGCGCCGCTCGCCTACTACCGGCTCGGGATGGCGTGGCCCGCCGACCGCGCCGCGGTCGACCGGGTCATGGGCCAGACCCGCACGAAGCTGACCCTCGCCGCCGCCGGCGAGGCGGGCGTCCGGTACGTGCTGGCGGACTCGGCGTGCGATCAGGGCTGGCTCGCCGACGTTCGGGACCACCTCGACGAGGTGACGTCGGCCGACTACACGCCGCGGCCCGACCTCATCGAGGGCGCCGCGCCGGGAGCCTCGACGGCTCCCGCGGACGCACCTCAGCGCATCACGCTGTACCGCCTGCGCTGACCTCTGGACGCGTCCGTCGCTAGCCGGACGCCTCCAGCAGTCGTCGTTGCAGGTCGTTGAGCGTCCGCTGGACGCCCACGGCGAACGGAGTGGAGGGCCGGGCGTCCAGCTCGGGCCACACGACGGAGCGCATGCTCAGGTCGCGCGCCTGCAGCCCCGACGCCGGTGAGGCGCCCAGCACGATCGGGGGCCGCTTCTTGAAGACGAGCCGCAGATCCCCCAGAACAGATCCGATCGTGAGCGCCTGGCCGCTCGCCAGGATCTTGGTGACGACCAGGCCGCCGCCGGACGCCTCCGCCCGAAGCCGGTCGAGCCCGTCGAGGACCAGGTCGGCGCAGTCGGTCACGTAGAGGTAGTCGCGCAGGGTGTCCAGCGACGACCAGATGTGACTCGGACGCCGCTGCAGGAAGGCCGCGCACAGTTGCGAGACCAGCCCCTGCGCCTTGGCGAGGTTCTGGCCCGGGCCGTACAGGTTCGCGATGCGTCCGATGAGTGCGGGCGTCGCGGTCCGGCGCGCCCAGTCGGCCACCATCCGCTCCGCCTCCAGCTTCGCGAAGCCGTACGCCGCCAGCGGCTTGACGGGAGACTCCTCCGAGTACGGCGGGTTGCCCACACCCGCGTACACCCCACCCGCGGACGACGAGAGGAAGAACGCGCCGCCGCGTCCCTGGTCGGGCAGCCCGCCGAGCGCCGCGGCCAGCGCGGCGAGTTCGTCGTCGAGGGACTCCTTGGTGGCCCCGGTGACGCCCGCGCCGGCGCACCACACGACCTGCCACCGACCTCCGGCGCGCTCGGACGCCTCGGCCACCAGGCGCGCCGCGGCGTCCGCGAGCACGGCCTGGGCACGCTCGGGCTCGGACCACGGCACGCGCGGCCCCTCGAACAGGACGCCGCGCCCACCCAGCCGCTCGACCACATGGCGGCCGAGCAGGCCGCCCGCCCCGACCACCCAGGTGAGCGGCAGGTTCACGACGAGCTCCGCGACCCCGGACGCCGGCCGTGCGGCCCGACCGCCGGGTCGCTCAGGATGAGGTACGGGGGCTTACCCATCGCCATGCTGACGGCGACGCCCACGTACTCGGCGATCACGCCGAGGGAGAACAGGATCACGCCGGTCGCCATCAACAGGATGACGATCGTCGACGTCCACCCCTGCGGGGCGGCGTGGGTCACGATGTTCATCACGACGAGGAACAGCGCGTACACCACGCCGACGATCGCGAACAGGGCGCCGAGCCCGCTCACGATGCGCAGGCCGCGGGTGCCGCTGGAGAGCACGAGCCGCCAAAAGTGCGACAGCAGCCGCGGCAGGTTGTACCCGGACGCCCGCCCGCCCTCGGCGCGCAGCCGGACCGGCACCTGGGCGATGCGCCCCATGACCCAGCTCAGCGCGACGTCGAGATAGACACCGTGGCCCGCGTAGGCGGCAACGCTGCGGCCCGCGTCGCCGACCATCAGGCGGTAACTCTGGAAGGTCGCCGTCTTCGTACCGGTGAGGAAGGTCGAGAAGAACCACTTCGCGCCCGCGCTCAGCACGTTGCGCAGCGCCCCGTGCGGGGCCGGGTTGGTCGGGTCGGCGTAGACGAGTTGCGCCTGTTGCGACATCGCGACGTCGAGGAACGCGGGGATGTCGGCCGGGTTGTGCTGACCGTCCTCGTCCAGCGTGGCGATCCAGTCGCCGCTGGAGGACGCCATCCCCGCGAGCGTCGCCGGGTGCTGCCCGAAGTTGCGGCTCAGCCATACCGGCTTCACGAAGTCGTACCGCTCGGCCAGGTCGGCGATCACGTCTGCCGACGCATCCGGCCCGTTGTCCCACACCAGCAGCCACTCGGTGACGTGCCAGCGATGGCCGTCGGGGCTCGTCTGCGGGGTCGCGAGCGCAGCGATCTCGTCGGCCAGCCCCGGCAACGTGCGTTCCCCCTTGTAAACCGGGGTTACGACAGAAACGCGATGCAGCTTGTCGGGGTTCGTCACGGCTTGAAGCCTAGCCGATCAGGACTCCTGTCCCGGGGAAGCCGACGCCGCCATCTTGCGGCCCAGCCACAGGTAGGTGAGCCGGCGCGCGACGGCCATGCCGCGCGCCATCGTGTCCCCCCGGACGAGGTCGGTCCGGCTGAGCAACCCGGGGTTGTTGCGGGCCAGCCGATGGTGGAACGACACGACCTGGTCGGACTGCTGCTTGGCCAGGTCGACGCTCCACTGCTGGTCGCTGATGCGGAAGCTGGCGAGCACCTCGTCGACCGCGTGAAACCGCCCCAGCATGAGGACATTGCAGTAGGTCGCCTGGTCGATGACGAACGGATCCCCGTCGTCCCAGCCGCCCGCCGCGTCGAACGCCGACCTCCGGAACAACACACAGCCGGGCTCACCGAAGATGTTCGTGCCGAGCAGCACGGTCCGCCGCGCGGCGGCCGCGCCCGGGGCGGTGCCGGAGAACCCGCCCAGCCCCCGCCCCGCCACGAGGATGTTGCCCCGCGCGTCGATCAGCTTCCGCGGGCTCGCGACCAGCACCACGGAGGGGTCGGCCACCATCGGCGCGACCTGCCGCTCCAGGGACGCCGGCGCGATGAGGTCGTCGCCGCACACGAGCTTGAGATACTCCCCGGACGCCTCAGCGCTGACGCGCTTCCAGTTCGCCGGCGCCCCGCCGCCCGGGTCGTTGCGGACGAGCCGTACCCGCGGGTCGGACGCGTACCCCTGCAGGATCTCCCAGGTGCCATCGGTGCTGGAGTGGTCGGAGACGATCACCTCGAAGTCGGTGAAGGTCTGCGCGAGGATCGAGTCCATCGTCTCCGCGATGAACGCGGCACTGTTGTACGACGGCACGACGACGGACACGGTCGGGCTCACGGGGCACCCCTCTCCAAGCGTGGCGGCAGCAATCTACCAATCCGCCCCGGCGCGGGCGGGACGCCTGGCCGAGGCGGCCAACTCGTGCGGCCGAGCGCCCGGGAGCCCCGCGGTTCAGCCCAGCTTCGGGCGCACGTGCATGCCGACCTCGGGGTCGACGACGGCCTCCTGGGACGCCGCGACCGGGCCCGCCTGGAGGGCGGCGTCCAGCGGGACATTGCGCTTGACGAGGCCCAGCGCGATCGGGCCGAGCTCGTGGTGGTGCGCCGACGTGCCCACGCGCCCCACGACACGGCCGCCGAGCGTCAGCTCGGCCCCGACCTCCGGAAGATCGCCGGCCGAACCGTCCAGGTGCAGCAGCGTGAGGCGACGCGGGGGGCGTCCGAGGGTGTGGACGCGCGCGACCGTCTCCTGCCCGCGGTAGCAGCCCTTCGCGAGGTGCACGGCCGCGCCGAGGCGGTGGCCGACCGGGACGGCGATCTCGTTCGGGATGGTGCGCTCGTCGGTGTCGAGGAAGATCCGCGGCTGCCCGGACGCGATCCGCACCGCCTCGGACGCCCACGTCCCCGCCCGGCGCTCGCCGAGCGCGGCGTCCAGCGCGGAGCGCTCCACGATGCGCGGGCCGACGCCTGCGCTGCCCGCCGCACCGTCGGCGTCCTCGCCGGGAGCGACGATCATCGCGTGCGTCGCGCTGCGATCGGCGAGCTCGACCCGGGAGGCGAACCGCATGCGATCGAGCCACCCGAGCAGCGCCTCCAGGCGGTCGGGCTCGGTGGACGCCCAGAACGTCTCGCCGTCGTCGACGCCGCCGAACACGTGCTCGATGCGCCCGTTCGGGTCGAGGATGAGCGCGGTCGTCCAGACGCCGGGCGCGAGGTCGTCCAGCTTCTGCGACGTGAGCGCGTGGAGCCAGGTGAGGCGGTCGGCACCGGCGACGCTGAACACCGGACGGTGCCCGAGATCCACGGACGCCTCCCCCGCCTCGAGCCAGCGCTGCTCGCGCAGCGGGTCGCCGTAATGCAGCGGCGCGCCCGCGTCGGGCCCGGAGTCGTTGACGACGGCGCTCATGCGCGCTCCAGCGTCGCCCACATGTAAGGGCGCAGCGGCTCGTCGGACGTCGCGCGGTCGAAGCTGTACAAGAGCTTGCCCTCGACCAGGCCGTACAGCCGGCGTCCGGCCGTGTACTCGACGGTCGCCAGCGGCGACCGGACGACGGCGTCCGTCGTCAGGTCGACCCGCCCCGGCTGCAACTTGCCGTACCAGATCTCGGAGTAGCCCTCGGGGCTGCACATCACGACGTCCGCCTCGGCCTTGGGCGACGCCCGCCAGAAGCCGGTCTCGATCGTCAGCGGCTCGTCCGGACGCCCCTCGTCGTCGAGCGTGAACAACTGCGCGAGGTAATGCAGATAGTCGGAGCCGTTCTCCGCGAAGTCGATCTGGACGCCGAACGTGGTCTTGCCCTCGCCCGGCCACTCGCGATAGCCGGTGCCCTCCCAGCGGCCGCGCAGCCACGCCAGGCCGGCGAGGGCCGGGTTGAGGTCTTCGGGAATCTCGAATGTCACTGGCACACCTTTCAACGTCTGTCCTTGAGGCAACGCACCCGTCCCCGCCCATGTTCCCAGGTGCGCTAGTGACAGGCGACCCGGACGCCTCCCCGCCCCGACCGGACCGGCGCGAACCCACTAGGGTGGACGCCGTGCGACTGGTGGTGCAGCGCGTGCGGAGCGCGTCGGTGACGGTCGACGACCGGGTCGTCGGCGAGATCGGCGCCGGGCTGCTGGTCCTCGTCGGCGCGGCCCCCGGCGACACGCCCGAGATCGCCGACCGCCTCGCTGACAAGGTGTGGGGCCTGCGGATCCTGCGCGGCGAGCGCAGTTGCTCCGACGAGGACGCGCCGCTGCTCGTGGTGAGCCAGTTCACCCTCTACGGGGACGTCCGGAAGGGGCGGCGCCCGTCCTGGAACGCGGCCGCGCCCGGCCCGTCGGCGAGCCCCTGGTGGACGCCTTCGTCGCGTCCCTGCGCGCCCGCGGCGCGCGCGTGGAGACCGGGATCTTCGGCGCCGACATGGCGGTCGCCCTCGTCAACGACGGCCCCGTGACGCTGGTGGTCGACTCGGCGATGTGGGCGTCCTGACCCGCGCGCGACGAGGCCGCTCAATTATTGGCGCCTCGCATTCCCTAGAAAACCCCTACGTTAAAGTGTTGCCGACGATCGCGGCCCGAATCGAGACCCGCGGCTGACCGGAAGGGGTAGGGATGGCGCGATTGCTGTTCGTGTCCGCGGATTCCTCGTCCGACCCCGGGGTCACCCTTCCGGCTTTGGAGTTGCTCGCGCACGACGTCCGGGTGGCCACGCCCGATGCGACCGCGCTCAACGAGGCGGCCCGCGTCGACGGTGTCCTCGTGGACGCCCGCCGCGACCTCGCCGCCGCCCGCATGGCCTGCCGGCTGTTCGCGGCCAGCGGCAGCTCGGTGCCCCTCCTGCTCGTGCTGACCGAAGGCGGCTGCGCCACGGTGACGGCCGACTGGGGCATGACCGACATCGTCGTCGAGTCCGCCAGCCCGGTCGAACTGGACGCCCGCATCCGCCTCCTCGTCGCCGGGTCCCTGAGCGACGGCCTGATCTCCGTTGGCGGCATCACAATCGACGAAAGCGCCTATCACGCGGCCCTGCAGGGGCGTCCGCTGGATCTGACGTACACCGAGTTCGAACTGCTGAAGTACCTCGTCCAGCACCCCGGGCGCGTCTTCAGCCGCGAGCAGTTGCTCTCCGACGTCTGGGGCTACGACTACTACGGCGGCACGCGGACGGTCGACGTCCACGTCCGGCGGCTCCGCGCGAAGCTCGGGCCCGAACACGAGAACCTGATCGGCACGGTCCGCAACGTCGGCTACCGCTTCACCCCCGAGGGCACGCGGCTAATCTGACGTGGCATGGACGACCTCCGCAGCCAGCCCAGCCTCACCCCCGATGAGCGCGCCGCCGTGCTCGCCCTCGTGGCCGACGTCGAACGCGCCGACGGCGTCGACCCCCTGAACGAAGAGGCCCACCTCGCCCTCGAGCGCGACGAGGCCCGGCACTGGCTCGCCGAGCGTGACGGCGTCCTGGCCGGCTACGCGCAGGCCGACCTCGGGCAGGGCACCGCGCAACTGTGCGTGCATCCCGGACGCCGCGGCGCCGGCCTGGGCCGGCGCCTCGCGGACGCCGATATCGGCGAATTGCGGGCGGCGTGTGGTGAAGGCCAGCCCGGTCATGCCCTTGGGCGTCTGGAAGCGGAAGGTGTCGCGGACGATCCGGCCATCGCGCACGGCCGGAACGTCATAGCCGGTCATCCAGCGCGTGGGGTCGCTTTCAAGGCGGACATCGTAAAGTCCT
>CALMAD010000373.1 GCA_937859105.1 uncultured Propionibacteriaceae bacterium | reverse complement strand
GTTCAGCTTCCTCGACCTGTACGCCGGGTCGGCCGCGGTTGCCCTGGAGGCCGCCAGCCGGGGCGCCGCACCCGTGACGGCCGTGGAGAAGGACCGGCCCACGGCGTCCGTCGCGCGGCGCAACGCGGCCGCGCTCGGTCTTCCCGTCACCGTGATCGCCGCTCCCGTCGAGGGCTACCTGGCCGAGAACGAGCCGGTGGCCTACGACGTCGTCTACCTGGATCCGCCCTACGCCGTGCCGTCGGAGCATGTGGGGAGCGTGGTGGGCCGCGTCCTGGCCGGATGGCTGGCCGACGACGGGCTCGTGGTGGCGGAGCGGTCGTCGCGCGACGCCGAGCCGATCTGGCCGGACGGCGTGAAGTCGACCTGGTCGCGCCGCTACGGTGAGACGACGTTGTACTTCGCCAGCCCCGAGGAGGGCGCATGAGGGCCATCTGCCCAGGTTCGTTCGACCCCGTCACGCACGGGCACCTCGACATCGTCGCGCGGACGGCGACGCTGTTCGGGGACGTGCTGGTCGCGGTGGGCCGCAACAGTTCGAAGAACTACCTGTTCAGCCCCGAGGAGCGCGTCGAGATGCTGCGCGAGGCCTGCGTGGACATGCCGAACGTCAAGGTCGTCCTGCTGAGCGGCCTGCTCGTGGACTTCTGCGCGGAGCACGAGGTGGGCGCCATCGTGAAGGGCCTGCGGTTCGGCGGCGACTTCGAGTTCGAGCTTCAGATGGCCCAGATGAACCACGCGCTGACCGGCATCGAGACCGTGATGCTGCCGACGGCGTCCCGGTGGGCGCACCTGAGTTCCACGATGATCCGCGAGATCGCGGGCCTCGGCGGCGACGTGGGGCAGTTCGTGCCCGATTCGGTGAACCGCCGCATCGCCGCCAAGGTGGCCGAGCGGCGCGCGCAGGGGTGAGGCGCGGCGGATGAACCGCGGCGTCCGGGCGGTTTGGTTTGCGACGGACCCACAAGGTAGAGTTGACGTTCGGTTATGACGCTGTCGAACCTGAAGGGGTCCGCGATGCCGCATCGCTCGATCGATCCCCGTCGGGACTCGTATTCGATATTCACGAATTGGGTCGCCGCGCGGGCGCGATGAAAGAAGTGAAACGGCAAAGCCCTGCCCCCGACGGCATCGGCAACGACGTGATCGGAGTGCCTGCGGGGTCTCCCATCCAACTCGACGTGCAACTCGAGGCTGTGGTGGAAGGCGTCCTGGCTACCGGCGTCGCTGAGGTTCAGCTGGCCGGGGAGTGTGCTCGGTGCTTGACCGCGATCGACGACCAGTCGGAGATCGACATTCAAGAGCTGTTCCTCTTCCCGGGCAAGGAGCCCGACGACGACGAGGCCAGCCGCGTCGAGGGCGATCTCATCGACCTCGAGCCGGTCCTGAGGGACACGGTGGTGCTCGATCTGCCGTTCATCCCGCTGTGCCGGGAGGACTGCGCGGGGTTGTGCCCGGTTTGCGGGGCCAACCTGAACGCGGAGCCCGACCACCGGCACGACGAGGCGATCGACCCGCGGTGGGCGAGCCTCACCGGGTGGCAGGCAGAGACCGAAAGCTAGCGGCCCTCGGGCCCAGAAGAAGGAGAGAAGACGTGGCCGTCCCGAAGCGGAAGATGTCCCGGTCCAACACCCGCCACCGTCGCGCGCAGTGGAAGGCGTCCGCGCCGACCCTCGTGACGTGCGCGAACCCGGCCTGCCGGGAGAAGCACCTGCCGCACACGGCTTGCCCGTCCTGCGGCCAGTACGGCCCCCGTTCCTCGCGCCGGCAGATCCTCGAGCCGTGACCGAGGCGGCCGGGCGCCGCATCCATGATGTGCTCGACGAGCTCGGGATCCGGTTGGATCCCGAGCTCGTCGAGTTGGCTCTGACCCATCGCTCGTGGGCTTATGAGCACGGCGCCGCCCCCCACAACGAGCGACTTGAGTTTCTGGGCGATGCCGTCTTGGGCGTCGTCGTGACCGAGTACCTGTATCTGACGTACCCCGAGTACCCCGAGGGACGCCTCGCGAAGCTCCGCTCGGCGGTCGTCAACACGTACGCGCTGGCGGACGTCGCGCGCTCGCTCGGCATCGGGCCGCTGGTGAAGCTGGGCAAGGGCGAACTCGCGACGGGCGGGGCCGACAAATCGTCGATCCTGGCTGACACGACCGAGGCCGTCATCGGGGCGATCTTCCTCTCCGGCGGGAGGGACGCGGCGGCCCGGTTCGTCCATCACCTCTTCGACGACCTCGTCACGCACGCCGACCATCTCGGCGCCGGCCTCGACTGGAAGACCAGCCTGCAGGAGCTGTGCGCCGAGCGCGGGCTGCCGGCCCCCGTCTACCTTCACGAGGCCAGCGGGCCCGACCACGACAAGCGGTTCCAGGCGTCGGCGTCCGTCGGCGGGCGGCTGTTCGAGGGCACGATCGGGCGCTCGAAGAAGCAGGCCGAGCAGGGGGCCGCGAAGAACGCGTTCCTGGCGCTGCAGGCCGACGAGGACTGATGCCGGAGCTGCCCGAGGTCGAGTCCGTGCGGCTCGGGCTCGCGGACGCCTTGACCGGCCGCACGATCGGCACCGTCGGCGTCCTGCACCCGCGGCCCGTCCGGCGGCATGCCGCCGGCCCCGACGATTTCGCGGCCACGCTGGTCGGCCGCACGTTCACCGAGCCGCGCCGGCGCGGCAAGTACTTATGGCTGCCATTCGACGACGGGGACGCGGTGCTCGCCCACCTCGGCATGTCCGGGCAGTTCCGGGTG
>CALMAD010000372.1 GCA_937859105.1 uncultured Propionibacteriaceae bacterium | reverse complement strand
GAAACGCCGGGCTCCGGCCGCAACGCTGCCTTACGTAAGGCAGCGTTCTCGATTAAGGCAGGCGTTGCGGAAACGCTGCAGGCGTTGCGCGGTTTACTGCAGGCGTTGTGGAAACGCTGCGGGCGTTCCGCAACGCTCCAGGCGTTCGAGCTATCCGGCACCGCGGGGTGATCAGGAGCACCCCACCCCAGGGCCGCGCCGGGGGCGTCCCGGGTGTGAAACGACCCCCGTCGTGGTTCCATGGGACGCACACTCGACCCGCTCGAAAGGACGCCCCCATGCGCACCCTGCTCAACATCGTCTGGCTCGTGACCGGAGGGATCTGGCTCGCGCTGGGCTATTTCGCCGCCGGGCTGCTCGCCTGCCTGCTGATCGTCACGATCCCGGCGGGCATCGCATCGTTCCGCATGGCCGCCTACGCGCTGTGGCCGTTCGGCAAGGCGGTCGTGGCGCGCCCGACCGCGGGCGCCGGCTCGGCGATCATGAACGTCCTGTGGTTCGTCATCGCGGGCTGGTGGCTCGTGATCGGCCACATCGGCACGGCCGTCGCGCAGTTCGCCACGATCGTCGGCATCCCGCTCGGGGTCGCGAACCTCAAGATGATCCCCGTCTGCGCGTTCCCGTTCGGCAAGCGCATCGTCGACACCGACTCCATCCCGCTGGGCATGCGCCCGCTGCACTCGCTGTAAGCCGGTCCCTGCGGCCCCGGCCGCGCGGCGGCGTCCGACCTCATCGGCACCCCGATTCTGACGGTCGTCCGGCCCCTCGGCCGGGCGGCCGTCCCTTTTCGCGCGGACGCCCCGACTCGCCGAAGATTCTTCGCGCCAGCTAGCCTGACGGCGTGTTCGACGCGCACCTGTTCTTCTCGACGTTCTTCACCCTGTTCGTCATCCTCGACCCGCCCGGGCTGCTGCCCGTCTTCCTCGGGCTGACGCGCCGCCACACCCCCGCCGAGCGCGCGTCGATCGCGTGGCGCGCGACACTCGTCGCGCTGGGGGTGATCGTGGGGTTCGCGGTGTTCGGACGCCAGATCCTCTCCTACCTGCACATCACCGTCGCGTCGCTGCAGGTGTCGGGTGGGCTTCTGCTCGCGCTGGTCGCCTACCAGATGCTCATGGGCCAATCCGACGGCGAGATCAACGCCGACGCCACCGCCCGAGCGCAGGTCTCCGTCGTGCCGCTCGGCATCCCGCTGCTCGCCGGCCCCGGGTCGATCGTCGCGATGATGCTCGCCGTCGACCGGGCCCACGACACGCTCGGCTACGTGACCGTCGGCGGCGCGCTGGCCGCCGCGATGCTCGCCGTCTGGCTGTTCCTGCGGTTCGCGTCGGTGATCAGGCGGGTTCTGGGCGACGCGGGCACGACGCTGCTCTCCCGCGTCGCGGGCATGCTGCTCGCGGCGATCGCCGTCCAGATGGTCGTCGACGGCGTCCTGGAGTTCGTGGCGCAGGCGTCCTGAGGCGTCCGGCCGGGGGCGAA
>CALMAD010000371.1 GCA_937859105.1 uncultured Propionibacteriaceae bacterium | reverse complement strand
CGTCCCGTCGCTGAGCGGAGCGTCCCCCGGGAGTGCGTTGCGAGGGCGCGGGTGGGCGTCCGCGAGCGCCGTGGGGCGTGTGACGTTTCCCACACCAGGGTGTGGAGAACGTCAGGTAGAAACGCCCACGGGGCTCAGGAGCGGACGTAACCGAAGACGTCCGCGATGAGGTGCAGCGTGGCGGGGGAGTTGTTCTTGGCCGCCACGCGTCCTGAGACGCCGATCTTCGTGATCGCCAGGTTCGGGATCGTCTGGTTCGCCACGAAGTTCAGGTTGGACGCCGTCGGCTCGGCCGTCCCGTTGGGGAAGGCGGTCAGGTTGCCGGCGGCCTCGGGCTGCGTGACGGTCAGGTTCATCACCGGCGCGAGGACGCCGCTCGCCGGCACCCCGCCCCTCCCGGTCACCTGGATCGCGCCGGTGGCCCGGGCGGCCAGCGGCGTCCCGGAGCGCGTGTCGAGCACGCGGGCCGGGTTCAGCGCGACGAACGAGCCGGGGACGGTCGGCGTCCCGGCGCGGTAGTACCCGGCGACGTCGGCGATGAGGTGGCTGGTGCCCGAGGAGTTGTTCTTCAGGTTCACCTGCCCGTTCGAGCCCACCCGCACGACCACGAGGTTCGGGATCGTCTGCCCGCCCACGAAGTTCAGGTTCGACGAGCTGGGCGCGGTGGTTCCGCCCGGGTAGGCGGTGATGTTGCCGGCCGCGCGCGGCTGGGTGACGGTCACGTTCATCACGACCGCCCCGACGCCGCTGGCCGGGACGCCGCCCCGCCCGGCGACCTGCACCCCCCGGACGCCGTTCGCCGGCACCGCCGCGCCCGTCCGGGTGTCGAGGATGCGGGCCGGGTTCAGGGAGGCGAATGTGCCGGCGGCCGTCGGCGTCCCGGAGACGTAGTAGCCGGCCACGTCGGCGATCAGGTGGCTCGATCCGCCTGAGTTGTTGGCGAGCGTCACGCGTCCGCCCGAGCCGAGCTGCACGGTCACGAGGTTCGGGATCGTCTGGCCCGCCACGAAGTTCAGGTTCGACGCGCTCGGCTTGGCCGCGCCGGTCGGGTAGGCCGTGATGTTGCCGGCCGCGGCCGGCTGCGTGACCGTCACGTTCAGCACGACGGCGGCCACCCCGGTCGTCGGAATGCCCCCGCGGCCGGTGACCTGCAGCGTGGCGCTGCTGTTTGGGGCGACCTTGGCGTTGCTCACGCGCGTGTCGAGGATGCGGCGCGGCTCCACCGGCCAGTACGTGCCGGCGGCCGCGGCGGCGGTGATGCCCGACGTCTTCAGCAGCCGGTTCGGCGAGCCGGTCTTGGCATCCGTCACCTTGCCCGTCGTCGCCTGCGCGACCAGGGCGTCCCGGACGGCCGCGGGCGTCGCCGAGCGGTGCCCCTCGAGGTAGAGCGCCGCGGCGCCCGTCACGTGCGGCGCGGCCATCGACGTGCCCGACATCGAGGTGACGCTGGTGTTGTTGCCGTTGTAGGCGGAGGTGATGTCCTCGCCCGGGGCGAACAGGTCGAGGCACGACCCGTAGTTCGAAAAGTCGGCGCGCACGTCCGTCTCCGTCGTCGCGCCCACCGTGATCGCCGCGGGCACGCGGGCGGGAGACTGGTTGCAGGCGAGCCTGCTGTCGTTGCCGGCGGACACGCTGACGCTCACGCCGTCCTTGATGAGGGCCGCCACGGCGGCGTCCAGTTCGGTGGAGATGGAGTCCGCGCCGACGCTCATGTTCGCGACGGCCGGCTGGCCGGCCTGATGCTGGCCGATCACCCAGTCGATACCCGCGATGAACCCGCTGACCGTGCCGCGGTTGTTGCAGTCGAGCACGCGCACCGGCACGAGGCTCACCGACTTCGCGACGCCCACGGTGGCGCCGCCCACCGTGCCGGCGGTGTGGGTGCCGTGGCCGTGGCAGTCGAGCGTGTTGCTGCCGACGTCGGTGACGTACACCCCGGGGAGCACCCGTCCGCCGAACTCGTTGTGGTTGGGGTTGATGCCCGAATCGATCATGTAGGCCGTGACGCCGCGTCCGGAGGGGGTGTACGTGTACGACTTGCTCAGCGGCAGGGACGTCTGATCGATGCGGTCGAGGCCCCACGACGGCGGGTTCGCCTGGGTCGTCGCCGCCCCGCTGATGACGCGGTCGGGGGTGACTTTCGCGACGTCCGGACGCTTCGCCAGCGCGCTCGCCTCGGCCTGGTTCGCCTGGACGATCGCGCCCGAGAACACCCGGTCGAGCGGCCGGACGACATCCGCCCCCACCCGCTCGGCCGTCGCGGCGCCGGCCTTCGACGACGTGCCCGGCTTGAAGGACACGATGTAGGTGTCGCCCACCTCGCTCGCGCCGCCCGCCCCGATGCCCTGGGCTTTGGCGGACGCCTGCGCCGGGGTGTTCGTCCCCGGCGCGTCTGGCTCGGACGCCGCCGGTGCGGACGCCGTCGGGGCCGCGTGGGCGTCCGGTTGCGCGGCCGCCCACGGGGCGAACGCGACGCACGCCGCGAGCAGCGACAGGGCGAGGTGACGGGCGGTTCTGGTCATGAAAGACTCGCTTCACCGGAGGTCGGGACCGCACGAACGTAGCAAAAGGGTGCGGTCATAGCGTGGAATCTAGAGCAATACGGACGTTATGTCGCCAAATATCGGCGCTACCGTAGTGCGGGTGAACGATCAATACCCCCCGACGCACCGCTGCGCGGTGCTCGGCTCCCCGATCAAGCATTCCCTGTCGCCGCTGCTGCACACGACGGCTTACGAGCAGCTCGGGCTCACCGGCTGGCGCTACGACCGCTTCGAGGTCAACGAAGACACCCTCGGCGACTTCCTCGCCCAGTGCGGCCCCGAGTGGGTCGGCCTCTCCTGCACGGCCCCGCTGAAGGAGAAGCTGCTGCAGTACGGGGACGCCAGCGAGCGCGCCACGCTGCTGCAGTCCGGCAACACCTACCTGTTCGACCACGAGGGCGGGAACCCGCGCATCGAGAACACCGACGTCATCGGCATGGTGCGGGCGCTGGGTTGGTTCGGCATCACGTCGGCGTCCCGGGGTGCGATCCTCGGCAACGGTCCGACGGCGCGCAGTTCCTTGCTCGTGCTGTCCGATCTGGGGGTCACCGACGTCGTCGTCCTGGCCCGCAACGCCGACCGGGCGACGGCGAGCCTCAGCGACTTGGCCGTCCGGCTGGGGCAGCGGCTCGAGGTGCGTTCCCTGGAGGATGACGCGGCCGGCGCCGACGTCACGATCAACTGCATCCCCGCCGAGCTGCCCGACGAGACGATCCGGCGCGTCGCCGGCTCCTCCGGCGCGATCTTCGACCTCGTCTACAGCCTCGGCCCGTCGCGGCTGGTGGCGGCCGCGTCCGACGCCGGCATCCCGGGGCTCGACGGCCTCGACCTGCTGGTCGGCCAGGCCATCGACCAGATCCAGCTCATGACCGGCCTCGACCCCGACACCGACCTGCTGCGGCGCGTCTGCCGCGAGGAGGTCGCGGCCGCCGCCCACTGAGCGGCGTCCGATCCACGAGAACGACAAGAACCCCGGGAGGCCG
>CALMAD010000370.1 GCA_937859105.1 uncultured Propionibacteriaceae bacterium | reverse complement strand
CTCTTCCGATCTGCCCGCCTCGCGCGGGCGGCGTCCTGGCGTGGTGGGCTCGCCACGACCCTGACTGGCGCGTCCTCGGCGCGGCGCGCCGGGGGCGTCCCGCTCGGGGTTCGGGATTGGGAACGAGCCAGTCAGGGTCCTGGAGGAGACCGGTCGTAAGACCGGACGCCGGGCGCATCGCGCCGGACGCATCGCACGCCCAGGGGTGTGGGTCGCCACGCGCATGGGACGCCACGCGTTGGGACCCCACGACGTGTGCACGCCCGCCCAGCGGCACGTGCATGTCCGCCCAGGGGCGTGTGACGTTGTCCACCTCCCAGGGTGGAAAACGTCAGGTAGAAACGCCCACGGTGTCCCGATTTCTGGGGACCCTAGAAGGGCCGGAGGCTCAACTCGTGGTTCACCTGCTCCCAGATTGCGCGGCAGGCGTCGGGGCCGCAGGCATCCAAGAGAGACAAGATTTCCTCGGCATGCAATTCAACGCATGATCGGGCTGGCCGGTAGAGCCAGGCGCGACCGTCGAGGGTTCGGTGGGCGAGTCCCTTCTTGGCTAGGCGATCCAACACGGTCATGACCGTCGTGTACGCCAAATCGCGCTCAGCGGCGATCTGCTCGTGGACGTCGCGCACCGACAGCGGTTCGTCTCGCCGCCACAACACCGTCATCACCTGGTGCTCCAGGTCCCCCAGCAGGGCCATGGCGACATCCTAAACACGTTTCTGGCGATCTACGACAAGGCGTAGTACATTCCGCCCCATGAACGCGGAAACCGTTGCCCGATGGCAATTCGGCATCACAACGGTCTACCACTACTTCTTCGTACCGGTCACGATCTCCCTCTCCTTGCTCGTGGCCGTGATGCAGACCAGGTGGGTCCAGACCGGTAATGAGAGATTCCTGCGCCTCACCAAGTTCTTCGGCAAGTTGTTCCTCATCAACTTCGCGATGGGCGTGGTGACCGGCATCGTGCAGGAGTTCCAGTTCGGCATGAACTGGAGCGAGTATTCCCGGTTCGTCGGCGACATCTTCGGGGCGCCGCTGGCGCTGGAGGCCCTGCTGGCCTTCTTCCTCGAGTCGACCTTCCTGGGACTGTGGATCTTCGGGTGGGACAAGTTGCCCCAGAAGGTCCACCTGGCCACCATCTGGGCGGCGTCGATCGGCACGATGCTGAGCGCGATCTTCATCCTCGCCGCGAACAGCTGGATGCAGAACCCGGTCGGCTCCACCTACAACCCGCTGACCGACCGCGCCGAGCTCACCGACTTCGGCGCGCTGTTCACCAACCCGGTCTTCCTCGCGACCTTCCCGCACACCATCTCGGCGGCCTACCTGACCGGCGGCGGGTTCGTGCTCGCCGTCGCCGGCTACCACCTGGCGAAGCTCGCCAAGCGCCGCGACTCCTGGACCGAGCGGGAGAAGTCGGACGCCTCCGCCTTCCGCTGGGCCACCCGCTTCGGCGCCTGGGTGCTGCTGGCGTCGGGCGCCGTCGTGGTGCTGTCCGGCGACTTCCAGGGCAAGGTCATGTACCAGGTGCAGCCGATGAAGATGGCGGCGGCCGAGGCCCTCTACGAGAGCGAGGGCGGCCACGGCAACGACCCGGCGATGTTCTCGCTGCTCACGATCGGCTCGCTCGACGGCCGCAGCGAGGTCTGGTCGCTGAAGGTGCCGTACGTGCTCGGCTTCCTCGCCACCGGCGACCCGTTCGGCGAAGTCAAGGGCATCAACAACCTCGAGGCGGGCTACCACCGCGGCGAGCTGGTGAACCCGAACAACGCCCTCCAGCAGGCCTACCAGCAGAAGCTGCAGGCGGTCGGCGTCAACAACTGGCACCCGAACATCCCGATCAGCTACTGGAGCTTCCGCATCATGATGACGCTCGGCTTCATCGCGATCGCGGTCGCGCTGTACACGCTGTTCGTGACCCGCAAGGAGCACCTGCCGAAGGACGGCGCGATCTGGCGCCTCCTGCTCTTCGCCGCCGTGCTCAGCCCGCTGTTCGGCAACTCCTTCGGCTGGATCTTCACCGAGATGGGCCGCCAGCCGTGGATCGTGGCCGGCGTCCTGCCCACCGCGGCGTCGGTGTCGCCGGGCGTCGGCTGGGGAGAGGTGCTCTTCAGCCTCATCGGCTACACGCTGATCTACGGCGCCCTCGCGGTCGTCGAGATCGGGCTGCTCATCAAGTACATCGAACCGGGCCTGCCCGACGTCGAGACCCCCGAGGTCAAGGACGCCGACGAGCCCCTGTCCTTCGCCTACTGAGAAAGGAGCGACACACCATGATTCCTCTCGCAGTAGACGCCACGCCGCTGCAGGTGACGTGGTTCATCCTGATCGCGGTGCTGTGGATCGGCTACCTCGTGCTCGAGGGCTTCGACTACGGCGTCGGCATGCTGATCCCGTTCCTCGGCCGCAACGAGACCGAGAAGCGGGTCATCGTCAACACCATCGGGCCCGTCTGGGACGGCAACGAGGTCTGGCTGCTGACCGCGGGCGGCGCGACGTTCGCCGCCTTCCCCGGCTGGTACGCCACCCTGTTCTCGGGGCTGTACATCCCGCTGTTCCTGATCCTGTTCGGCCTCATCATCCGGGGCGTGTCGTTCGAGTACCGGGCCAAGCGGCCCGAGACCCACTGGCGCCGCGCCTTCGACCGGATGGCCTGCATCGGGTCGTTCCTCGTGCCGCTCCTGTTCGGCGTCGCGTTCGCGAACTTCGTGATCGGCCTGCCGGTGGAGATGTCGACCGTGAACCCGTCGCTCCACGTCGTCACCACCGGCACCCTGGGCCTGCTCAGCCCGTTCGGGCTGCTCGGGGGCGTCGTGCTGGTCGTGCTGTTCCTGTTCCACGGGGCCAACTACCTGGCGCTCAAGACGAAGGGCGAGGTGCACGCCCGGGCCCGCTCGTTCAGCTTGAAGGTGGGCGTGCTCGCGATCCTCGGCGGGGCCGTGTTCCTGCTCTGGTCGAACCTCGCCTACGGCACGGGCGTCATCGGCTGGCTGCTGATGCTGCTCGCCGCCGCCGGGCTGGTCGTCAGTTGGCTGATGGGCCGGGCGGGTCGCGACGGCTGGGCGTTCATCGCCACCGCCGCCACGATCCTGTTCGTCGCGGTCGGCATCTTCGTCCGGATGTTCCCGGCCATGGGCTTCGACAACACCGCGGTGCCCGGCACCCCGCTCGACATCACGACGGCGTCCAGCTCGGAGCTCACGCTGACGATCATGGCGG
>CALMAD010000369.1 GCA_937859105.1 uncultured Propionibacteriaceae bacterium | reverse complement strand
TCGTAGGCCGGGAAAAAGCCCACCCGATGCCCGCCGACCACGACATCATCGGTGGCGCGGCGCCTCCTGTTATCCGCCGTCGACGACCGAGAAATACAGGTGGGAACGCGGCTGCTTTCCGTGGCTTTCCGCGCTGAGAAGCTGGAAATCGACCCCGCCGCTCCGCATCCCCGAACCGGGCAGCCAGGTGCTGTAGAAGTGCCGCTTCGCGCGCTTCACGGCGGCCGGCCAGGCAATCCCCAACCGAGGGCGAAGCACCAAGTGGGCGAACAGCCCCGGCGGAATCCATGCCTGCTCGAGTTCGGGAAACATGCGCTCGCCGCCCACGAACAGCCGGAATTCTCCTTCGAGCCGGTCGTTCTCCGTCACCACAAATACCCGGCCCTGCTCGAACTCGCCCGGCTCCAGGAACTCACGGTAGAGACCCATCATCCCCGATACATCGCGCCTGACCAGCCGCAAGTCCGAATCGCGCCACAGGCCGAACAGCACCATGCCCTTCATGAGTTCGACGATGTCGATCTCGGGTTCCATCGGCCTCCTCCCGCGATCTCGCTGCCAAAACGTTCGAAAACGCATTCGATCCTGTCACCGGGACGTGAAGATTTCGACTTGGTTCGCTATCAGAGGACTGAGAATCGGCTAAGGAACTCGTCGATCTCGGCCGCGGTGGGCGCGGTTGCCGGACCCCGGCGGGTGACCTTCAAGGCGGCCCCGGCGTTGGCTCGGCGCGCGGCCTCGACCCACCCGAGCCCGGCCGCGACGCCCGCCACCAGGACGCCGGTATGCGCGTCCCCCGCCCCGTTCGTGTCCACCGGACGCTGCGGGAACCCCGCCACCTCCGTCACCTCACCGCCGATCGCGACCGCGCACCCGCGCGGCCCATCACGGACAATCGCCACGCGGCCCGGCCCCTCGCCGTCCCCCAGCATCCTCACCACGGACGCCGCGGCAGCAGCCATGCCCGTCTTGCCCGTCAGCGCGGACGACTCCTCCTGGTTCCCCGTCCACACGCTTGTCAGCCCGCGCATGGTCTCGCGCAGCCGCGCGTCCAGCCCGGCGAAGGCGTCGCCGGGGTCGAGCACGACGCTCACCCCGGACGCCAGCGTCGCGAGCCACTCCAGCAGCGGCTCCCGGGTGGACGCCACCGCGAGCGAGTAGCCCGTCACGCACACGAGGTCGCCCGCGACCGGCTCGGACGCGGCCAGCATCTCGACGGTGAGGCGTCGCTCTGCACCCAACGTCGTCACGAAGGTGCGCTCGGCGGACGGCTCCACCATGACGAAGCAGATCCCCGTGTCCAACTCCTCGACCGGGGCGCTGGCGAGCGTCACGCCCTCCGCCTCCAGCGCCTCGCGAATCAGGTCGCCGTTGCTGCCCCGCCCGTGCGCTCCCGCGTGCACCGTCGAAGCCCCTTGTCGCACGGCCGCCAGCAGAATGTTCACCGCCCCGCCGGCCGCCCGCGCGTAGGACGCCGCCATCTCGTTCGCGCCTCGGCGCGGCAGCCGCCCCACCTCCACGGTCTCGTCGACCAGCGCCTGTCCGGTATGGATCACCCGCCCCATCGCGCACCCCCTCTGAACCGGGGCGCCCGAGACGCCGCCGCACGCAGACCCCAGAAAACCAGCCGCTCCCCCACGGGGCAGGAGACCGGCCCCGGCCAAGAAGGCCGCTCAGCCCACGATCTCCTCGGCGGTCACGGTGAAGTATTGCAGCCAGGGGCCGCCGTAGGTCGTGGCGAACGCCACGTCGAGCGCGTCCCGACCGTGGCCGACCTTCACGCGCCCCTTGCGCCGGCGGTCGTGGCGCGGGTCGAAGGTCCACCAGCCGCCCTCGAGGTACACCTCGACCCAGGCGTGGAAGTCCATGGGCGTCGGGATCGGCGGCACGTCCATGTCGGGCAGGTACCCGGCGCAGTAGCGCGCCGGGATGTTCAGCGCCCGGCACATCGTGATCATCAGGTGCGCGAAGTCGCGGCACACACCGATTCCGGACGTGAACGAATCCAGGGCCGTCCACCGTGAGTGGGACGCGCCGGTGACGTAGGTGAGGTAGTTCTTCGTCCACCCACTGATCGCCTCGACCCGCGCCATGCCCGGCTCGTGCTGCCCGAACAGCTTCCAGGCCTGCCCCGACAGCACGTCCGACGTCACGAACCGGCTCGGCATCGTGAAGACCAGCGCCTCGTCGGGCAGGTCCCCCGGCGCGAGTTCGCGGGCGTCCGGATCCCGCGGATCCTCCGCGTCGGGCACCGTCGCGCGCACCGTGTAGACCACCTCGGTCACCCCGGTCTGCAGCACCAGCCGGTGGCAGAGGTTCCCGTGCAGGTCGTGATACTCGTGCAGGTCGACGCCCTCGCTGACGTCGAGACTCTCCTCGTCGAAGACGATGCGCGGATCCCGCTTCGGGACGAACTGGAAAACGGCCGCCGTGGGCAGTTGCGACGAGTACCGCAGGTGGCAGCCGAGCTGGAGCAGACGGGTGTCCACGTGCCCCCTTTCGAGGTCGGGATGGTGGTCCGGAAAGGGCTCAGCGTAGCCCCTGGTGTCCTACATTTCTTTCGCCGGGATCAAGCGCCGGACGCCCTCGGCCGCGTCGCATCGCAGGGCCCGCTGGGCGAGCTCTTGGCACTGACCGAACGACAGCTCGCGCACCTGGCTTTTGACCGCCGGGACGGTCGGCACCGTGACCGACAACTCGTCCACGCCCAGCCCGACCAGCACCGGCACGGCCTGCGGATCGGCCCCCAGCCCCCCGCAGATGCCCACCCACCGGTCGCGCTCGTGGGCCGCGCGGACGGCGTCCGCGATGAGCCGCAGGACCGCCGGGTCCAACCCGTCGACCTGGGGGGCCAGCTTGGGGTGCCCGCGATCCATCGCGAGCGTGTACTGCGTGAGGTCGTTCGTGCCGATCGAGAAGAAGTCGGCCTCCTCGGCGAACCGGTCGGCGAGGAGGGCGACCGACGGCACCTCGACCATGATCCCGATCGGCACGCGCGGCACCCCCAGCGAGCGGCGCTCCGCCTCGACGAGCTCGCGGGCGCGCCGGAAATCGCGCAGGGTGGCGATCATCGGGAACATCATCCGCAGCCACGCCCCCGCGGACGCCGCCCGCAGGATCGCCCGCACCTGAGTCCGCAGGATCTCGGGCCGGGCGAGGCCCACCCGGATGCCGCGCTCGCCGAGGGACGGATTCTCCTCCCGCGGCATCGGCAGGTAGGGCAGCCGCTTGTCGCCGCCGACGTCGAGGGTCCGGATCACGAGCGGCTGCCCCGGGTCCAGCGTGCGCGCGACCTCGGCGTAGAGCGCGGCCTGCTCGTCTTCGCCGGGGGCGGTGGGGCGTCCGAAGAAGAGGAACTCCGACCGCAGCAGACCGACGCCGTCGGCACCGTGCGCCGTGGCGTCCCGAGCGTCCTGGGGGCTGCCGATGTTGGCGACGACGCCGACGCGGCGTCCGTCGGTGGTCAGGGCGGGCTCGAACGCCTCGGCGAGCTCGCGCTCGCGGCGCTCGGCGAGCCGGCGTCGGCGCTCGGTGACGCGGACGCGCTCGTCGGGCGAGGGGTCGATGCGGACGACGCCGCGGAAGCCGTCCAGGATCGCCGGTGTCCCCTCGGGCAGGTCGAGCACGCGCGGGTCGATCCCCGCGATCGCCGGGATGTCGAGCGAGCGTGCCAGCATCGCCACGTGCGAGGACGACCCGCCCTTGGTGGTCGCGAAGCCCGCGACCCGCGTCCGGTCGAGGGACGCCGCGTCGGACGGGGTCAGGTCCTCGGCCACCAGGATCGCCCCGAGGGGCAGGTCCTGGCGCCCCATGCGGTGGCCGGTCAACTCGCGCAGGACGCGGAGCCCGGCGTCCCGGACGTCGGCGGCCCGGCTCGCCAGCACCGGATTCGGCAGCCCCGCGAGCCGGTCGGCGTAGGCCTCGTAGGCGGCCCGCCAGGCGAAGGGCGCCGAGCGTCCCGCGTCGATGGCGCTCGTCGCGAGATCGAGCAGCTCGGGGTCGGACAGAAACTCAGCATGGGCGGCGACGATGCCGGCGTGACCGGCGTCGGTCTGCTCGGCGAGCGAGTCGGCGAGGGCGCGCAGGTGCAGGTCGGCGCGGTCGAGGGCGGCGTTCAGCAGCCGGCGCTCTTCATGCTTGTCGGACGCGTCGGCCGGCACGGCCACGTCGTCGCGACGCACCTGGACGATCGTCCC
>CALMAD010000368.1 GCA_937859105.1 uncultured Propionibacteriaceae bacterium | reverse complement strand
GCCCGGCGGCGACGATCGCCCGCGTCCGTGCCCGCGTCAGGCCTTCTCGGTGACCTGCCCGTCGTGCTGGGCGAGCTGGATCTCGTGCTCGCGCTGCTGGACGGCCTCGTCGGTGAGCTGCTGGCCGGCCTCGGCGTCGCGGGTGAGGTTCTCGCCGGTCTCGGGGTCGAACACGTGCACGAGGCGCGTGTCGAGCCAGAAGTGGCCCTCGTCGCTGCCCATGAGGCGCGACTTGGCGTCCATGGAGACCACCAGGGTGGGCGGGATCTCGTCCTGGTCGAGGTCGTGGGCCAACTCGTCGAGGACGCTCTTCAGCTCCGGGTCCTCGTCGTAGTTGATGTACGCGTACTGCTCGTTGCCCAGCCACTCGGTGTGGGTCGGCGTCGCGGTGAACTCCGTGCCGTGCTCGCGGAGCTTCTCGTCGACGAACAGGTTGTCCTCGAAGAACTCCGGACGCAGCCCGAGGATCACCAGCTTCTTGCCCTCGGCCGCCTTCAGCACCCGGTCGGGCACCTTCAGGTCGCCGATCGGCGTCTTCAGGTGGTCGCCCTCGGCCGTCGCCGGGACGAAGTTCATCGACGGCGAGCCGATGAACCCGGCCACGAAGATGTTGACCGGCTGCTCGTACAGCTCGCGCGGGGACGCGGCCTGCTGCAGCAGGCCCTTCTTCAACACGGCCACGCGGTCGCCGAGCGTCATGGCCTCGGTCTGGTCGTGGGTGACGTAGATGGACGTCGTCCCGAGCCGGCGCTGCAGGCCGGCGATCTGGGTGCGCATCTGCCCGCGGAGCTTGGCGTCCAGGTTCGACAGCGGCTCGTCGAACAGGAACGCGTCCGCCTCGCGGACGATCGCGCGCCCCATCGCGACGCGTTGCCGCTGACCGCCGGACAGGTTCGCCGGCTTGCGGTCGAGGTGGTCGACCAGGTCGAGCATTTCGGCGGCCCGCTGGACGCGGTCCTTCACCTCGGACGCCGACAGCTTGCTCTTCTTCAGCTTCAGCGGGAACGCGATGTTCTCGGCGACGGTGAGGTGCGGGTAGAGGGCGTAGTTCTGGAACACCATCGAGAGGTTCCGGTCGCGCGGCGGGATGTCGTTGACGCGCTTGCCGTCGATCTCGAGGTCGCCGTCCGTGATGTCTTCCAGCCCCACGATCATGCGGAGCAGGGTGGACTTGCCGCAGCCGGACGGCCCGACGAGGATCATGAACTCCCCGTCGGCGATGTCGAGGCTGACGCCCTTGACGGCGGTGAAGCCGTCGTCGTAGGTCTTGACGATGTCGGTCAGGTTGATGGCTGCCATGTGAGCTTCCTTGGTTCGCAGTGTCGCGGGGGATGGGGCGTCAGCCCTTGACCGCACCCTGGGTGAGGCCGGAGACGATCTGGCGCTGGAACAGCACCACGATGATGATGATCGGGATGGTGACGACGACGGCCGCGGCCGAGATCGCGCCCGTCGGGTCCTCGAACTGGGACGCCCCGGTGAAGAACGCCAGCGCGGCGGGCACCGGGCGGGCGGCCTCGGTGGACGTCAGCGAGATGCCGTACACGAAGTCGTTCCAGGCGATGAAGAACGCGATGATCGCCGTCGTGAAGACGCCGGGGGCGGCCAGCGGGACGATCACCTTGCGGAACGCCTGCCAGTTCGTCGCGCCGTCGACCTGGGCGGCCTGCTCCAGCTCCCACGGGATCTGCTGGAAGTACGCGGCCAGCGTGTAGATCGAGATCGGGAGCGTGAGGGACAGGTACGGGATGATCAGGCCGGGCCACGTGTCGTACAGGCCGATCTGACGCCACAGGTTGAACAGCGGCGTCACGATCGAGATCACGGGGAACATCGAGACGCCCAGCGCGCAGTTCAGGATGAGCCGCTTGCCGGGGAAGTCCAGCCGCGCGATCGCGTAGGCGCAGAACGTGGCCAGCACGACGGCGATCGCCGTCGAGATGAGCGAGATGCCGATCGAGTTGCGCAGGGCGGGCAGGAACAGGTCCCGCGCGCCCCCGGTGAAGATCATCGCGTAGTTGTCGCCGACGAACTTCGTCGGCAGCAGGCGTCCGGTGAACAGGTCGCTCGGCGCCTTGAACGAGGTCATCAGGATCGAGAACAGCGGCCACAGCGTGTAGAGCAGCACGAGGAGGCCGACCAGCCCCCACAGGATCTTTTGCCGCGTGGAGAGTGCCTTCATGTCACTTCGCCCTTCCCTGGCCGGCCAGATCGACCTTGAAGCCCTTGATCGCGACGGCCGCGATGATCGCGACGCAGATGAACAGGATCACCGAGACTGCGGAGCCCAGGCCGAGCTCGAGGCGTCCGATCGACGTGCGGTAGGCCAGCAGCGACAGGGCCTCCGTGCCGTAGGCGCCGTTGGTCATGATGAAGATGTTGTCGAAGATGCGGAAGGCGTCCAGCGCGCGGAAGAGCACCGCGACCATGATCGCCGCCCGCATGTTCGGCAGGATGACCTTCGTCAGCCGCTCGCCCCACGTCGCGCCGTCGACCTTGGCGGCCTCGGTGTAGTCCGAGGGCACCTGGGCGAGGCCCGAGAGCAGCAGCAGCGAGATGAAGGGGGTCGTCTTCCAGATCTCGGAGGCCATGATGACGAACAGCGCCGGCCAGGTGGAGCCGAACCAGTCGAAGTTCGCGCCGATGCCCGGGAGCCAGCCGAACCAGTGGTTCACGTAGCCCGAGTTGATGTCGAACATGTAGAACCACGCGAACGCCGAGACGACCGTGATGGTGCCGTAGGGAATGAGGATCGCCGTGCGCAGCAGGCCCTTCAGCCCGCGGATCGCCGAGTTCATCACCATCGCCAGCGCGAAGCCGAGCACGAGCTCGACCGCGACGGTGACGACGGTGATGAGCAGCGTCACCCCGAGTCCGCGCCAGAAGACGCCGTCGGTCAGGATCACGCCGTAGTTGCCGAGACCGACGAACGCGCGGTCGTCGGGGGCGGTCAGCCGGTAGCTGAACAGCGAGTCGAACAGCGCCTGGAGGATGGGGTACACGGTGACGGCAAGCATCAGGACGAACGCCGGGCCGGCGAGCAGCCAGCCGAGACGCCGCTCGTCCCGTGCGCGTTGGGTCAGGTGCTTGGTGCGCGCCTGCGGTTCGCTGGCCGTCTCGACGGCCTGGGTGGATGCGGTGCTCACTGGAGGGCCTCTCCTCTCAGAACCCGGCGGATGAACTCGGCGACCTGCGCCGGCGTCTGGTCCGTCACGACGGTCAGCGGGGTGTAGCCCTGCTGGATCGCGGTGGACACTTCGTTGTAGTAGGGCGTCTGCGGACGCGGCGCCGCGTTCTCGAGCGCGGTGCGGATCACGGGCGCCATCGGGTACTTCTCCCGCACGGCCGCGTCGTCGAACGCCTTGATGGACGACGGCGGGTTGCCGTTGCTCACGAAGTAGTACGCCTGGTTCTCGGGCTTCGTGATGCAGGTGATCGCGTCGAAGGCGAGATCGGGGTGCCGCGAGTGCGAGCCGACGCCGAGCATGATGCCGCCCAGCGGCGGCGCCGAGGGCCGGTCGGCGCTCATGCGCGGATACTGGGCCCAGCCCATGTCGTCGAGCACCGAGCGGTCGAGCGACCCCTGCTCGACGGCCGACTGGGTGGCGGCGTAGACGAACGGCCAGTTGACCATGAACGAGCCGTGGTCGCCCTGCCAGTTCTGCATGGTGACGTTCTCGTCCTGCGTCGTGATGCCGGGGCCGCCCAGCCCGTCGCGGCCGATCGTGCCGACGATGGTCGCGGCCGCCTTGCCGGCGTCGCTGTCGAGACCGAGGTCGATCTGGTCGGCGGGCGCCATCGGGTTGCGGACGATGTGGTCGCCGCCCGACTCGATCATCGCGTTCACCCACACCGTCATCGACTCGCCCCGGATGCCCTGGACGCCGATGTAGGTGTCGGTCTCACGCACCGCGTCCAGCAGTTGGCTCCACGTGACCGGCTGGTTCATGTCCAGCCCGGCCTTCTGGGCCACCGACTTGCGGTACCAGAGCAACTGGGTGTTCGCCCAGAAGGGCACCGCGACGACCTTGCCGTCCCACTGGGCGCCGCGCTTGGCGCCCTCGACGACGTCGTCGGAGAGGGCCGCCTTCTGCAGCGCCTCCGGCACCGGCGCGAGGAAGCCCGGGTTCGCCAGCTCGGGGACGTAGGGCGGGTCGAGGCTCATGATGTCCATGGACGCGTCGCCCGCCGCCAGCCGGCGGGCGAGCTGTTCGCGCTGGGACGCCGCGTCGCGCGGCAGCACGGACGTCTCGATCGAGTACTTGCCCCCGGACGCCGCCGTGCAGCGCTGGGCGAGCTCGGCCTGCCCGCCGTCGTCGGGGTTGATGTACCACATGAGCGTCGGCGGGCCGTTCTGCTGGTTCGCGCAGCCGGCGAGCGCCAGCGGCGCGACGAGCGCCAGGGCCAGACCCACCGCCCCTCTGCGCCTGCGCTTATGGGACACGTCCGAAGGCATGACCGTCCTTTCCACAGCGTTGTGACGAGACACTCCGCCCCGCGATCAGAGCCGACGGCCCCGCGCGTTCAGGCGAAGTTCGATGTCCCGACACTCTCTTGATAAAGACGCGGCGTCAAGAGGCTGCGGCGGACTTGTTTTCGTCGTGGCGCGAACTTCGTCATGCCGGGCCGCGTCCGGTGCCGAGCCCGCGGCAAGGCGGCCAGGTGGGGCCCGGCGTCGCGGACGCGGCGTCCTTCGGTTGTTCTCTACGCGGAAGCGGAAGTAGGGTCGTGATCCATGACGCAACTCAGGATTTCCGAGGCCGCGCGCCTCCTCGGGGTGTCGGACGACACGGTGCGGCGGCGGGTCGATTCCGGCGCGCTGCCGTCGTCGGTCGACGAGTCGGGGCGCAAGGTCGTCGACGGGGCCGCGATCGCGCGGCTGGCCGTCGAGTTCGCCGATGGGGGCATCGGGGAGTTGGACGCCGACGCGGGCCTCCGCTCGGCGCGCAACCACTTCACGGGGCTGGTGACGCGGGTGCTCTCCGACCAGGTGATGAGCCAGGTGGAGCTGCAGTGCGGGCCGTTCCGGGTGGTCTCGCTGATCTCGACGGAGGCGGTCCGCGAGTTGGCTCTGGAGCCAGGGTCGGTGGCGACCGCGGTCATCAAAGCTACGAATGTCTCGATCGAGACGGCAAGGGGGCGGTCATGACGGTGCAGGAGACGACGACGGCGACGACCACGGCGACGGGCGCGACGGGGCGCGGCGTACGACGGAGGGCGAGCGCGCGCGGCGCGCGGGCGGTGGCGGCTGCCGCGGCGTCCCTGGCGACGTGCGTGGCGCTGGCCGGCTGCGCGCCGGCGTACGGAGGGGCGTCCCCGAGCGCGGGTGGGAGCGCCGGGTCCGGGCAACTGACCGTGTTCGCGGCGGCGTCCTTGCAGAAGGGCTTCGGCGAGATCTCGCAGGCGGACGCCACGCAGGAGGAGCGGTTCTCGTTCGAGGGCAGCTCGACGTTGGTCGACCAGCTCGCGGGTGGCGCGCGGGCCGACGTGCTCGCGACCGCCGACAAGGCGACGATGGACCGGGCGGTCGAGAAGAAGCTCGTCGGCGAGCCGACCCTGTTCGCGACGAACCACCTGGTGCTCGTCACGCCGTCCGGCAACCCGGGCAAGGTCACGGGGCTCAACGCGTCCCTGACCGGCAAGCGGCTCGTGATCTGCGCGCCCGCCGTGCCGTGCGGACGCGCCAGCCAGAAGCTCGCCGGCGAGCTGGGCGTGAAGCTGCAGCCGGTGTCGGAGGAGCAGAAGGTCACCGACGTGCTCGGCAAGGTGACGTCCGGCGAGGCGGACGCCGGGCTCGTCTACACGACCGACGCCGCCGGCGCCGGAGACAAGGTCGACACCGTCGAGATCCCGGGCGCCGAGAAGGTCATCAACCAGCACCTGATCGCGACGGTCAACGGCGCGCCCGACCCGCAGGGGGCCCAGCGATTCATCGCTCAGGTGACGTCGCCGCAGGGCCGCGCGATCCTCGCCAGGTACGGGTTCGCCGAACCGACGGCGTCGGCGACGGCGTCCCCGTCCGGGTCGGCGGCTTCGGCGTCGGCGACGCCCACGGCGTCCGCCACTAAGTGAGGACGCCCCTCCCGCGCTGGCTGTGGCTGCCGGTCGGGGCGGCGCTGCTGTTCCTCGTCGTCCCGCTGGTGGGCGTCGGGGTGCGGCTGCCGTGGGGCCGGCTGCCGGAGCTGCTCTCCGCGCAGGCGAGCCTGGACGCCCTCAGCCTGTCGCTGCGGACGTGCTTCGCCAGCACCGCGATCTCGGTGCTGCTCGGGTGCCCCCTCGCGCTGGCGCTCGCCCGCGCGCGGGGGGCCTGGGCGGCGGTGGCCCGCGTACTCACGATGTTGCCGATGGTGCTGCCGCCGGTCGTGGCGGGCCTCGCGCTGCTCGTCACGCTCGGACGCCGCGGCCTGCTCGGCGCCAGCCTGTCGGCGTTCGGCGTCGAGATCGGGTTCACGACCGTGGCGGTCGTGATCGCGCAGGCGTTCGTGTCGATGCCGTACCTGGTCATCGCGCTGGAGGGCGCGCTGCGGACGTCCCCGGCCGGCTTCGAGAGCGCGGCCGCCGTCCTCGGGGCGACGCCGACGTACGTGCTGCGCCGGGTGACGCTGCCGCTGCTCGGCCCCGCGCTGGCGTCCGCGACGGCGCTCGCGTTCGCGCGGGCGCTCGGCGAGTTCGGCGCGACGCTCACGTTCGCCGGATCGCTGCAGGGCACGACCCGGACGCTCCCGCTCGAGATCTACCTCCAACGCGAGACGGACCCCGACAGCGCGCTCGCCTTGTCGGTGGTTCTGATCGGGCTGGCCATCGTCGTGGTCGGGGGTGCCGGATGGTTGACGCGGCTCACCCAGACGTCGGAGGGCGGGCCGTCCGAGAGGCGGAGGCGCGGGCGGCGGGCGGACGTCGGCGTCCCCGATCGGGCGGGGGCGTCGTGAGCGCCGGGCTGGCGGTCCGCGCGCGGGTCGACGCGCGGGACGTGGAGGTGGACCTGGAGGTCGAGCCCGGCAGCCGCGTGGCGGTCGTGGGGCCCAACGGGGCGGGCAAGTCGACGCTGGTCCAGGTGCTCGCGGGGCTCACGCGGCCGGACTTCGGTGAAGTGCGCATCGGCGGCCGCCTCGTGGACGGCGGGCGCGTGCACGTCCCGAGCCACGCGAGGGGTCTGGCGCTGCTGTCGCAGCGGTCGTTGCTCTTCCCGCACCTCAGCGTCGCGGAGAACGTCGCGTTCGGGCCGCGCGCCCGGGGCGTCGCGCGGCGCGAGGCCCTCGCGACCGCCCAACGCCACCTGGACGCCGTCGGCTGCGGCGAGCTGGCGCAGCGGCGTCCGGGGCAGTTGTCGGGCGGCCAGCAGCAGCGCGTGGCGCTCGCGCGGGCGCTGGCGGGCGAGCCGGAGGCCGTCCTGCTGGACGAACCGCTGGCCGCCCTCGACGTCGGCGTCGCCCCCGAGATGCGGCGGCTGTTGCGGGAGCGGCTCGCGGGGCAGACGGTCCTGCTCGTCACGCACGACCTGCTGGATGTGCTCGCCCTCGCCGAGGAGGTCGTCGTCGTGGAAGGCGGACGCATCGTCGAGCGCGGGCCGGTCGGCGACGTGCTCGCCCGGCCGCGCACCGAGTTTCTGGCCCGGCTCGTCGGGCTGAACCTGCTGACCGGCGTCGGGTTGGACGCCGACCGTCTCGACCTCGGCGCCGGGCTGGTGCTCACGGGGATCGCGGAGGACGGCGCGTCGCTGGCCCGCGGCTGGCCCGCGCTCGCGACCGTCGAGCCGGCGGCCGTGTCGATCCACCTCGCCGCGCCCGGCGGCAGCCCCCGGACCGTGCTGCCGGCCACCGTCGTCGCCCTGGAGCCGCGGGGGGCGATCGTCCGGGTGACGAGCCTGCTGCCGGGTGGGCAAAGCGTCCGCGGCGACGTCACCGCGGCGTCCACCGTCGAGCTCGACCTGCGCCCGGGCGCCGAGGTGTTGCTCGGCATCAAGGCGACACAGGTGCGGTTGTATCCCCGGTAGCCCGGTCGGTTTGCTGCGACGGCCCCTGCCCCCCCTTGCCCACTCCGAGCCCGCTCCGAGCCCGCTCCGAGCCCACTCCGAGCCCGCTCCGAGCCCGCCCCAAGCACACTCCGAGCCCGCTCCGAGCCCGCTCCGAGCCCACCCCAAGCACACTCCGAGCCCACCCCAAGCACACTCCGAGCCCACCCCAAGCACACTCCTAGCCCGCCGTTGCTCGGCGAACGGATCGGGTCGGGGAGGGGACGAGGACGACTCCTAGGTTTTGCTTCCAAAACGGAAGCAGAACGGGCGGGCGCGGCGTCCGGCGCGTGACCCGGGCTCGCGGGGAGAACTGGCGCGGCTCGCGGGGAGGAGCGGCGCGGCTCGCGGGAGGGCCTGGACGCGTTGGGCTCGCCCTCGCGCGGCGGAAGCGGGTGAGGACCCTGACTGGCTCGTTCTCGGGAGGACGCCCGGAGCGTCTGTGCGCTCGGCCCTCCCCCTTCAGAACGGGCCAGTCAGGGTGGGGTTCGGCTGAGGCCCGCGAGCCGTGGGCGTCCGGGTGGGTAGGGTGTCGGCGTGCGGAGGAGACGGATCCGGGCGATGGCTGCCCTGACGGCCCTGTTCGCCCTGCTGCTGGGGTCGGCCGGGTGCCAGCCCGGGAGCGGGGTCGGCCGAACCGCCGCGGTGCCGACGCCGGCCGTGAGCGGCCCGGCGGCGGCGTCGACGTCTGGGTCGGCGTCTGGGTCGGCGTCC
>CALMAD010000367.1 GCA_937859105.1 uncultured Propionibacteriaceae bacterium | reverse complement strand
TGCGTTCCCGCGGGAACGCACGCAGCGTCCGGCAGGCCACCCCCGTGGGGACGCCGGGCGCCGTCGGCTGTCACCAGGGGCGCATGAGATGTCGTCCTGCGCACCTTTCCGAAGATCCCCGATGAGCGACCTCGACCGCCTCGCCGAGCCCGATCGCGCCTGGGCGGACGCCGTGGTCGCCGCGTGCGCCCCGGTGTTCGACGCGGCCGGCGTCGGTTTCGTGTGGCAGTGCGTGACCGAGCCCGACGGACGCCTCGCCGCCCTCCTCTGGGAGGCCGACCCGCGCCTCTTCGACGCCCGCTACCCGGACGCCGGCCTACGCGAGTCGTACGGCAGCCAGTTCGACGAGGCACCCTGCATCGACTACTGGATCCACGTCGACCTCGCGGCGCAGACCGCCCGCCTCAACGTCGAGGGCTGGAGCCTGCCCGAGATCGTCGTCCCGCTCTCCGGCCATCCCAGCATGGACGCCGCCCGCCTCGCCGCGCTGGTCGCGCGGCTGCTCGGCGTCCGGCGGGAGGGCCCCTGACGACCCGGGGACGTTCCCGCGGGAACGTCAGGACGTCTCCGCCGACGCCCGCTCGGCTTCGGCGACGATCTCGCGCAGGGCGCTCACGTGCCTGCGATAAGCGGACGCCCCCCGTCGCGTCAGCGACAGCCAGACTCTGCGGGAGTCGGCCCGGTCCCGCTCCTGCTTGACGTACCCGGCGTCCACCAGCGCGGACACCTGCTTCGACAGCGCCGAGGCACTCAACTCCAGGTGATCGCGCACCACACCCAGCTCGACCGAGTTGCCGGCGATGAGCATCGCGCAGATCCGCAGCCGATGCGTGGGGTGGATCACCGGATCCAGGTCGGACGCGCTCATCGGCGCGTGCTCCGGTAATGGATCGCGGACCCGACCAGGTACACCACGCCGGCCCCCAGCGCGCACGGCACGATCAGCGCCGGGCCGACCGGGAAGAACGCGGCCTCGCGCAGCACCGCCGGGACGACCAGCAGCCCGATCGCGACCCCCACGCACGTCAGGAAGGCCACGCTCGACGGCAACGCGCTCGAGATGCCCATCGCCCGGGCCGCGCCGAGGTTCACCACCAGGATGGCCACCCCGATCGCGCACCAGCCCCAGATCCACGCCGGTTCGCCCAGCAGCAGGGACAAGCCCATCAGCGTCAGCAACGCCGCGTTCACGAAGTAGAGCCACGTCGGCCACGGAGCGTCCTTGACGGCCTTCTTGGCCGCGTCCACATCGGCGAGTGCCGCGCGGGCGGAGGCGGCGTCCTGAGCACTGAGGTTGTTTTCCATGACGGAAACTTTAGCTAGATGGTTTCCGTTGTGTCAACTGTTTCGTGGGCGGCAACGATCGCGCCCTGCACGCCGTCAGCGCCGCCGCAGCAGGTAGGTGTCGAACATCCAGCCTTTGCGAGCCGCCGCCTCGGCGCGGACGCGGAGCACCTCGTCGGCGATCTCCCCGAGCGGACCGGCCAGCAGGATCTCATCGGGGGTACCGAGGTAGGCGCCCCAGTAGAGGTCGATCCCCGTGGGGTCGATGTGGGCGAAGGTCTGGCGTCCGTCGAGCATGACGACGACGTCGTCGGCGTCGGGGGGCATGCCGTCGGACAGGAGCCGGGCGGGGCTGATCTGGACAGCCCGGCCCTGGCGGTTGAGCGGGATGCGGTGGCGGGCCGCGAGGGCCAGCACGGACGAGATGCCGGGGATCACGCGGACGCCGATCCGCCGGCCCGCGGGCGCGGCGTCCACCAGCTCGCGCACGATCGCGAGCGTGCTCTCGTACAGGCTCGGGTCGCCCCACACCAGGAATCCGCCCCGCTCGCCGTCGTTCAGGCCGGACGCCACGGCGTCCGACCACTGCGCGAGACGCTGGGCGCGCCACCGGGCGACCGCCGCCGGATAGTCGGCGGTCGTCTGCCAGGGACGCGGCGGGTCGCGCAACTCGACGACGCGCAGGGGTGGCTCAGGCGTCCGGTGGGCGGCCACCAGCTCGCGCCGGAACCGGACGGGCTCGTCGTACTCCTCTTCCTTGACGACCACGAAGAGGACGTCGAGGGACCGGATGGCCTTCACGGCCTCGAGCGTGATCCAGTCCGGGTCGCCGGCACCGATGCCGATGAGGGCGAGTTCCCTCGTCGCCGCACCTTCCGTCGCGCCGCGCTCACCCTCGGCAGCGTGCGTCTGACCAGCCATGACGTCGCCTCCCGGGCTACGACGCCGACGCGATCGCGCGTCGGGCGCCCTCGCCGAGGGAGCCCAGCTTCGCCCACGCGACGTCGGCATGGACACGTCCGCCCAGCCCGCAGTCGGTGGAGGCGATCACCCGGTCGGCGCCGACGGCGTCCGTGAATCGGCGGATGCGTTGGGCGACCAGGTCGGGGTGCTCCACGACGTTGGTGGCGTGGCTCACCACGCCCGGCACGAGGACGAGGCCGTCGGGCACCGCCACGTCGCGCCAGACCACCCATTCGTGCTCGTGGCGGACATTGCCGGCCTCGAAAGACAGCGACCCGACCCGGGCGTTGAGGACGACCGGGAGGATGTCGGCGATCCCGATGTCGGTGGTGTGCGGGCCGTGCCAGGAACCCCAGCACAGGTGGAGACGGACGAGCTCCGTCGGCAGACCCTCGATGGCGTGGTTGAGGGCGTCGATGCGGAGCTGGGTGAACTGCTGGTAGTCCGCGACGCTGGGCTCGGGCGTGATCTGGTCCCAGTTCTCGGCCAGCGACGGGTCGTCGATCTGAACGACGAGGCCGGCGTCCGTGATCGCGCGGTACTCCTCGCGCAGCGCGTCCGCCCAGGCCCAGATGTGCTCCTCGTCCGTGGCGTAGTACTGGTTCCCCACGCGGGCGGCGCTGCCCGGCGAGATGGCGGTCAGGAATCCCTGCTCGCCCGGCCGGAGGGCCGCCTTGAGGTTGCGGATGTCGGTGGCCACCGCGTCGTGCCCCGTGTAAGCGAGCCGTCCGGTGGTCGACGGGAACGCGGTGGCGATCGAGCCCGTGGAGACCCCGCCGACGTCGACCGGGTCGGAGTAGACGCGGGGGAAGAGCTGCCGATCCCGTCGGTTGGGGAACGAAGTCAGGCGGAGGTTGCCCGGGGTGGAGACGGCGTCCGGCTGGGTGAACAGGTCGCCGTCGGCGAGTTCGAGTCCGGAGACCCGCTGAAACGAGTACGACCACCAGGCGCCGTAGTCGACCGCGTTCGACATCGCCTTGCCGAACTCGCCGTCGCCCAGCAGCGTGATGCCGGCCTCCCGTTGCCGCGCGACGACGTCGGCGACCGCCTCGGCGACGAGCCGGTCGAACTCGGGGGTTTTCTGCAGCGTGAACCCGTCGTCGGCCAGCGTGCGGGCGGCGTTGGCGGCGATGAGGGCGTCCGTCCGGGGCAGGCTTCCGGACGTCGTGGTGCGAATCGCCTTGTCAGAGGTCGTGTTCGACATGCTCTCTCCTCGAAGCAGTGGTCTGTCTGAGCGCCGGCAGGTCTTCGGGCTCGAGGGCGGACGCCAAGGGCGTTGGTCCTACTGGGCGACGCTTCCCAGCCACCTGGCCAGTGCTCGATGCCGCCGGTCGTTCCCTCATACCGCTGCGGGGCAGCCCCGGAGTCGCACCGGGTTCCCTGTTGCCTCAGCCACCCGGCCCGGGAGGGGGTCCGGCGGCTGAACCAGCACCCCGGACAGTAATCACACGTGTGTTCTTCGTCAACGTGGCCCACGCGGGCGTCCGGGGCGGCCGACCGTCACACGGACGACCCGCCGGGGCCGGGAATCGGTCTCCTCTGCGGCCGTCTAGAGTCAGCCCATGAGCCTCCGCGTGGTCGCCGTCGACATGGACGGCACGTTCCTGCGCCCCGACATGACCTACGACCGGCCCCGCTTCGCGCGGCTGCTCGCGCGGCTGGGCGAGCGCGGCGTCCGGTTCGTGGTGGCGAGCGGCAACCAGAGCTGGCAGTTGCGCTCGTTCTTCGAGCCCACGGACGCCGTCGCCTTCGCCGCGGAGAACGGCCACTTCGTCTACGACACGGGCCGCGAGACGCCGCTCTTCGCGGTCGAGCCCGACCCAGACCTCGGCCGCGCCCTCGTCGGCACGCTGGAAGACCTACGTCACCCCTACCTCGTCTCCTCGGTCGAGGGCGCCTGCATGCCACCTGGGTCCGGGACGCCGACGAGGCCTGGGCGCGGCTGTACTACCCGCGCCTGACGATGCTGGACGATGTCGGCGAGATCGCGGAGACGGTCGTGAAGGCGTCCCTGCGAGTCGACGACCCGGTCGCGGTCGCCGAACAGCTGAGCCGCGCGTTGGGCCACGGGGTCGCGGCGGCGGCGTCCGGCCCCGAGGACGTCGACGTGAACGCGCCCGGCCACCACAAGGCCACGGGACTCGCCCGACTCCTCGACCGCTGGGGTGTCGACTGGGCGGACGTCGTCGCCGTCGGCGACAACCACAACGACCTCGAGATGCTGGACGCCGCGGGTCTCGCCGTCGCGATGGCGAACGCGCGCTCCGAGGTGAAGGACGCGGCCGACCGCGTCGCGCCGGCAAACGCGGCCGACGGCGTCCTGGAGGTGCTGGACGAGCTCTTTCCGGCGCACGACCGCGCGCGGTGAAGCGCGCTTCCCCCACCCATCCGACCACGAATCCGGAGGACCTCATGACCCTCGACGCCCTGTTCGCCCGGATGGCGTCCGGCGCGATGTACGACGATCTCAGCCCCGAGCTGATCGAGGCACGCGCAGCGGCGGTCCGCGCGAGCGACGACTACAACGCGTCCTACGGCCGCCCGCCGGCGGAGCGCGAGGCGCTGCTGCACGCGCTGGTCGGGTCGGCGGGTGAGGGGGCGAGCTTCGAGCCGACGTTCCGCTGCGAGTTCGGGCGCAACATCCACCTCGGTGATCGCTTCTACGGCAACTTCGACTGCGTGATGCTCGACGGGGCGCCCATCACGACCGGGGACGACGTCCTGCTCGGCCCGAAAGTCGGCCTCTACACCGCCGACCACGCCCTCGACCCGGTCGAACGCCGCGAGGGAGCGTGCCGCGCAAGGACCATCACTCTCGGCGACAGCGTCTGGGTCGGCGGAGGCGTCACGATCCTCGGGGGCGTGACCATCGGAGACGGGGCCGTCATCGCGGCCGGCAGCATCGTCACCAAGGACGTCCCGGCGCGCACCATCGTCGCCGGAACCCCCGCGAGAATCCTCCGACGCATCACGGACGCCGACCGCTCCGGCTATCGGCCCACCCACTGAGGAGGCCGGGAAAACCGCGAGCGTAGCGGCGTCGCGCCACAGCCAGCGCAGTTCGCACGGCTGACCTGCTTGTACAAGGTTTGTCTCACGTTTAGGGTGAGCGCAGCGACTCCCGAGAGGACACGCCCATGGCCGAGCCCGGCGACGCCGGCACCGTCGAGGTCTGACCCGGTGACCGATCCGTTCGGTGAGTTGCGGAGTTTCTTCACCGCCTCGCTGATCCGTCCGGTGGAGCGGAACCACGAGGAGAGCCCCGCCGTCCGCCGGCGTCGACGCGTCGTCGTCGGGGTCACCTTGGTGCTCGGGGCGGTCGCGCTGGGCCTGGCGCTGGCCGTCCGCCCGGGAGACCCGCTGTTCTACGCAGCCACCCTCGGGGTCGCCGCACTGTGGACAGTGGGCGCCGTCGCGTCCGGCCCCCTGCATCTGGGCCGCGGACGGGGCCGCTCCGGCGGCCAGACCCGCGGCGCCCTGCAGGGGCTGATCCTGGGGCTGATGCTGCTGGCGATCTTCCTGGCCGGCGCGTTCGTGGTCGCCCAAATCCCCTTCTTGCGCGCGCCCGTCGAGGGCCTGCTCAACCATGCCCGGTACGGATCCCTGTGGGTGGTCGCCATCATCACGGCCATCAACGGGATCGCCGAGGAACTGTTCTTCCGCGGCGCCGTCTACGCCTCGCTCGACCGGCGGGTCAACGGGCTCGGCTCCGCGGTGGTGTACGCGTCGTCCACCCTGTTCTCCGGGGTGCCGCTGCTCACCTTCGCCGCGCTCTGCCTCGGGTTCCTCACCACCGCCCAACGCCGCGTCACGGGCGGGGTGTTGGGCCCCATCGCGTCTCATCTCACCTGGTCGCTGGGGATGCTCCTGGCGCTGCCCTACGTCTTCGCCCTGGGAGGCTGACATGACCCCACCCCTCGCTCTCGTGACCGGCGCCTCCGGAGCCGTCGGAGCCCGGCTCGTCCCCGCGCTCCTGGATGAGGGCTGGGCGGTGCGCGTCCTGGCCCGCACGCCGGCCAAGCTCGATCCGGCGTGGCGCGACCGGGTCGAGGTCGTCCAGGGGGACGCCTCCGACGCCGACGACGTGGCCGGCGCGCTCGCCGGGATCGGGGTCGCCTACTACCTGCTCCACTCCATGGACGCCGCCGGCCGCTTCCGCGAGCGCGACCGGGCACTCGCCCGGACCTTCGCCGCGGCCGCCCTCGACGCCGACGTGCAACGTATCGTCTACCTGAGCGGCCTGCATCCGGAGGGCGAGCTCTCCGACCACATGGCCTCGCGCGTGGAGGTCGGCGAGATCCTGATGGCGTCCGGCGTCCCCACCGCCGTGCTGCAGGCCGGGGTGGTGCTCGGGGAGGGGTCGGCGTCCTTCGACATGCTGCGGCACCTCACCGAGCGTCTCCCGGTCAGCGTCGGGCCCCGGTGGCTGCGCAACCGCATCCAGCCCATCGCCATCGACGACGTCGTCCACTACCTGATCGCCGCGGCCAAGCTCGACCCTGGCGTCAACCGCACCATCGACATCGGGATGGACGAGGTGCTCACCTACACCGACATGATGCGGCGCTACGCCCGGGTGACCGGGCTCGCGCCCCGGCTCGTGGGAACCGTGCCCGTGCTCACGCCTGGGCTCGCGTCGCACTGGGTGGGGTTCGTCACCCCCGTGTCCAACCACCTGGCGCGTCCTTTGGTGGGCAGCCTCATCCATGACGCCGTGCGTAGCGAGCAGGACGCCTCCGCTCTGCTCGGCGACCCGCCCGGAGGCACCGTGGGATTCGACGAGGCCATCCGGCGCGCCACGGCGAACACGCGCCCCCGGCGGTGGAGTCGCACGCTGGCCGGCGTCGGGGCGGGCGTGGCCGCGTGCGCGGTCGCGGGCTCCGTCCTGACCACCCCGAACAGCGCCTGGTACCGGCGTCTGGCCAAGCCCGCCTGGCAGCCGCCCGCGGCCGCCTTCCCCCTCGTGTGGACCACCCTGTTCGGCGCGATCTGGATCGCCTCGACCGCGACGATCTGCGATCTCGAGGACGCGGGCCAAGACGCCCCGGCCGCAGAATTCCGGGGAGCCCTGGCCGTGAACCTAGCCCTCAACGCAGCCTGGAGCGGCCTGTTCTTCCGCGCCCATCACCTGCCGGTCGCGACCGCAGGAGCCGCGGTGCTGGCGGCATCGTCGGCGGATCTGGCGCGGCGGGCCGCCAAGGCCGGCCCGGGCAAGGCCGTAAGCCTGGGCCTGTACGCCGCGTGGTGCGGCTTCGCCACCGTGCTGTCCGGCACGATCGCGCGGCTGAACAGGTGACGACCGTGGTCGCGAGGCGCCGGACGCGTCCGTCGGTCGTCAAAGTCAGGGACGCCTGGGCGGCGGCTCCCCAGGCATAGGCGAACCGCCCTGCGATCTCTTGCCCCGTGCCGGCGTTGATCGGCCTAGTCCTTGGAGACGCCAATCCATATCCAAGGTTACGCAGATATCCTTGGCTGATCTCCCCATTGGTCCAAGGCTTCGGCTCGTCACGGATCCCGAGCGGGCCGTACGAGCGACCGCGCAGGAGGTGCGCGGCCCGATGATCACCGCGTCAGGGACGGGGAACGCCTCGCCCGTTGAGGGCCTTCCATTGGTCGGGGCGACAGGACTCGAACCTGCGGTCTCCTGCTCCCAAAGCAGGCGCGCTAGCCACTACGCTACGCCCCGGTCCGGGGGTGTCCCCGGTTGCCGGATCACTCTACCCGCCCGGGGCCTCAGGCCCCCAGATGGCCGAGTAGAAGCCAACCGAGGCCCGTGACATCCGGCTGCAGCCGCGTCGCGTAGTCGGCGAGCAGCAGCCGGTACGCCTTGTTGGCGGTCGCCGCGGCGCGCAGGCTCACGAAGCCGGGCGGACACAACCGCACCAGCGCGACGCGGCGCGCCGCCTCCAGCGCCGACAGCCCCAACGGCTGCCCCGGCAGCACGTCCCCGAGGGACGCCACGACCGCCGCCAGCGGCCCGCGGTGGGCGGGGGTGAGGCGTCCGGCCAAGACGGCGAGCTCGAGGGCGGCGTCCGGGTCCTCGCCCGGCCGCGCCAGCAGCTCCCCCGCCAGCGGCGGCGCGCCCCCGGCGAGCCGCAGCGCGGCCAGGCCGAGCTTCAGCGTGACCAGCCCGAACCCGCGGGACGCCGGCAGCGCGGCCAGCGCCGCCCAGGCGTCGTCGAGCAGGCCGGCGTCCCCGCCCGCGAGCGCGAGCGTCGCCGCGATCGCGACCCCCTCGAGGTCGCGCCGATCGAGCCACGCCTCCCGTTCGAGCCAGTCCAGCGTTGCCCATTCGTCGGTGACCAGGCCGTTCGCGAGCGCCTCGGCGACCAGCAGCCCCGCCCCGCCCGACCGCACCCCCGCACGCCGCAGCATCACGGCCTCCGCCAACGGCGGCACGAGCGCCTCCATCGGCGGTGCCTCCGCCAGCCAGATCCGCTGCACCCCCCGGACGCCGTGCAGGCTCACGCACCCGCGCCCCGGGCTCTCCAGGGACGCCACCGCCGTCGTGTCCACGAGCGTGACGTTCACGTTGTCCCCCGGCAGGACGCCTTCGTCGGGCGTCGCGAACGACACCTGCTCCCCGGCGTCCACGATCACGTCGGGCAGCCAGCCCGGGAGGGCGTCCGCCAGCGACGACAACGAGGGGCGCAGCTCCACCTGCAGGGTCACCTGGTGGCGCCGGTGCGGGCCCAGCGCCCCGCGCGGCGGGGCCAGGTGAAACGCCTCCCCCGAGGTCGCGGCGTCGGCGAACACCGGGCTCTCCCGCACCGGACGCAGAAAGCCCTGCTTCAACCGGACGACCGCCACCGGCCCCTTCTCCGCCTCCGCGGCCACCGCGATGAACCCGGCGAGGTCGCTCGTCCACGACCAGCCGACGCACCGGTCGGCGAGCGTGACGCCCAGCCCCAGCTCCGGCAACTGCACCGGGTGCTCGCTGCGGTTGTCGACGGTGATTGACACCGTCCACGCGGCGACGTCCTGAAACAGCCGCACGCGCGTCTCGACGTCGCCGGCCCGGGCGTAGACGAGGTCGTCCTCCCCCGGCGTCCAGCCCTCGACGGGCTCCCCGGGCACTCCGAAGCGCAACCGGCACCGCGGCCCGTCGGGCGCGACCAGGTCGAGGGCGTAGCCCTCCGACACCGCCCGGACGCCGACCTCGCCGCTCATCGCGGCGCCCCCGCCGCCCCGGACGGCTGGCACGACGGGCACCAGTACAGGTTGCGGCCCTGCAGCAGCGCCCGGGCCACGGGCGTGCCGCACACGTGACACGGGTCGCCGAAGCGGCGGTACACGTACACCTCGCCGCCGTGCCGGTCGACCCGCGGGGCCCGGCCCATCGCCTCGGGCAGATAGGCGTCCTCCACCGTGTCGATGCGGCCCGCCTCCACCCCGGCGGCCATCAGCGCCACCAGGTCGGCCCACACCGAGTCGAAGGTGGCGCGGTCGAGATCCCGCCCCGGCAGGTACGGGTCGATGCGGTGCCGGAACAGCACCTCCGCCCGGTAGATGTTGCCGACGCCCGCGAAGATCTTCTGATCCATCAGCAGCGCGCCGATCGCACGCTTCGACCGGTGCACGGCCCGCCAGGCGCGCTCAGGGTCGGCGTCGGCGCGAATCGGGTCGGGGCCGCTGGACGCGACCACCGCGTCCCGCTCCCCCGCCGTGATCAGCCGGCACCACTGCGGCCCGCGCAGGTCGGCGGCCCGCCCGTCGGCCGCGATGCGCAGCCGCAGGGTCTCGGGGCTGGGCGGCGGGACGTCCGCCCCGAACCGCCACTTGCCGATCAGCCCCAGGTGCACCCAGACGACCTCCCCTGAGGCGAAGTCGACGAAGAGATGCTTGCCCACCGCCTCCGCGCCCGTCAGCACCGTGCCGTCGAGGCGCGCGGCGGCGTCCGCGAACCGCCCCTGGGGGCTGGTCACGCGCACCGCCTTGCCCGCGAACGACTCGGTGAGCGCGCGGGCTTGGCGGTGGATGACGTGACCCTCGGGCACCAGCGATCCTTCCCAGGAGGCTTTTCCCGGAGTCTACGCGCGGCCCGGCGGACCGCCCGGCAACCGACGCCTCAGGCGCGGTGGGCGTCCTCGTAGGCCGTCACCATGTCGAGCCGGCGCACGTGGCGTGGGTCTTCGGAGAAGGGCGTCTCCAAGAACGTCATCACCATCGCGAGGCCCTCCTCCAGCGACTGCATGCGGCCGCCGAGGGCGATGACGTTCGCGTTGTTGTGCTCGCGGCCGAGCCGCGCCAACTCGTTGTTGCAGGCCAGGATCGCCCTGATGCCCTTCACCTTGTTCGCCGACATCTGCTCGCCGTTGCCCGACCCGCCCAGCACGATGCCGAGGGAGCCGGGGTCGGCGACGACCGCCTCGGCGCAGGGGATGATGTAGTTCGGGTAATCGTCCTGGGCGTCGTACTCCGACGCCCCGTGGTCGACGACCTCGTACCCGAGACCGCCGAGCTCTTTGACCAGGTACTGCTTCAGGTCGAACGCCGCATGATCGGTACCAATGTGAACGCGCATGGGCCTCACTATGTCACCGCGGCCCGGGCGCGACGAGGGCCCCGGGCAAACCCCGGGGCCCCGCCTGTTTCGATCCTGCCTCGATCGGGCGCCGCCCGCACGCCT
>CALMAD010000366.1 GCA_937859105.1 uncultured Propionibacteriaceae bacterium | reverse complement strand
CGCGTGGTTGATGAAGTCGCCGGTGTGGAAGTCGTAGATCTCCTTGTGGTACCAGAGCCACGACGCGAACGGACGCCCGAACGCCCTGACCAGCGGGCTGTCGGGGTTCCGATCCCCCCAATCGCGGTCCCAGCCGCCCTCGGTCGCGAACCAGCCGGCCCACGTGGCGACGTACACCCCGGCGGCCACGAGCACCATCGTGACGAACGCCGGGACGCCGTCGGCCAGCAGCGCGAGCCACGCCTTGAAGTCGGCGCCGGCGAGACGCCGGGCCCCGACGTCCCAGAGCACCGACAAGACGCCGAAGACGGCGAGGATGTAGATGGAGTTCCACTTCGTCCCGAGCGCGAGCCCGAACAGGACGCCGGCCGCCAGGCGCCAGGGCCGCCAGAGCACGAGCGGCCCGAAGGCGCCCCTGAGGTCGGGCAGCCCTCGGGCGTCCAGGTGGTCGGCGAGCCGTGCCCGGAACCAGTCGCGGTCGGCGACGACGCACGCCACGGCCGCGACCAGGAAGAACGCCTGGAAGATGTCGAGCAGCGCGATGCGCGACATCGTGAACGCCAACCCGTCGAACGTCAGCAGGATGCCGGCGATCACGCCCACCATCGTCGAGCGCGACAGGCGTCGCGCCAGCCGGATCGTCGCGACGATCAGCAGCGTGCCGAACACGCAGGCGGCGATGCGCCAGCCGAACGGGTTCATCCCGAACAGGGCTTCCCCGGACGCGATCAGCCACTTGCCGAGCGGCGGGTGAACGACGAAGGACGCCGCGTCGTGCATGACGTCGACGTGGCCGGCCAGAACCTCGGTGTTCGCGTTGTCGGGCCACGTGCGCTCGTAGCCGAAGCGGAGCAGCGAGTAGGCGTCCTTGGCGTAGTACGTCTCGTCGAAGACCAGGTTGTGCGGGTAGCCGATGTTGATGACGCGCAGCACGAAGGCGAGGGCCGCGATGCCGGCGGTGAGCACCCACGAGCGCGCGGTGTCGGTGGGGAGGAAGTCCCGCAGCCGCTCGACGGTCGTCAGCGGCGACACCCGGGACGCCGCCCGCCGGCGGCCCGCGGTCGCGCCGGTCGCGGTGGGGCTGGCCGACGCGGCGGTCGCGCCGACCGTGGCCCCGGAGGCGCTGGTCGCGCCCGCTGCGCCCGAGGTGGGGGAGCCCGTGGCCCCGGCGTCCTCGTCCCGGACGGCAGCGAACGTGCTGACGCCCTCGGGCGCTCGGGGGAGGTCGGCGTCCTGCCCCGGATCGGGGAGGGCGGTCGCCGTCTCCTCCGGCGGATCGGACGGGGACTCGGGGGGCTGCGTCACGGCGACCATCCTAAACGCGCCGGGTTGGCCATACTGGACCGGTGATGTCCGAACCGGACGCCGGCGGCGTCCTCGTGCTGGCGGCGACGCCGATCGGGGATCTCGCCGACGCGAGCCCCGCCCTTTCCCGCGAACTCGGCCGCGCCGACCTCGTCGCCGCCGAAGACACGCGGCGCCTCAAAGCGCTCGCCGCGCGGCTCGGCGTCCGGGTGTCGGCGCCGGTCGTGTCGTACTTCGACGGCAACGAGTCCGACCGGGTCGGGCTGCTGCTGAGCGCGCTCGAGGAGGGCAAGCGGGTCGTCGTCGTGACGGACGCCGGCATGCCGGTCGTCTCCGACCCGGGCTTCCGGATCGTCGCGGCCGCCGCCGCGTCCGGCTACCGGGTGACCGCCGCCCCGGGGCCGTCGGCCGTGCTGACCGCGCTCGCGGTGTCCGGCCTGCCGTCGGACCGCTTCTGCTTCGAGGGCTTCCCTCCCCGCAAGGGCGGGGAGCGGCGCCGGCGGCTGGCGTCCCTGGCGGAGGAGCAGCGGACGATGGTCTTCTTCGAGGCGCCCCACCGGCTCGCGGCCTTCCTCGCCGACGCCGCGGACGCCTTCGGCGCCGACCGGCCGGCGGTCGTCGCGCGCGAGCTGACGAAGACGTACGAGGAGGTCGTCCGGGGCGGGCTGGCGGAGCTGGCCGCGTGGGCGTCCGAGGGGGCGCGCGGCGAGATCTCGGTGGTGATCGCCGGGGCGGTGCCCGCCGTCGGAAGCATCGCGGACGCCGTGGAGGCCGTCCTGCGGCGCGTCGACGAGGGCGAGCGGTTGAAGGCGGCCGTCGCCGGCGTGGCGGAGGCGTCCGGGTTGGGGAAGTCGGAACTGTACGACGCGGCCGTGGCCGCGAGGAAGGGGCGCTCGTGAGCGGGGCCGTCGTCCGGAAACCGTTGCCGACGAGGGGAGATCGGCCGTGACCGCGCTCGTCCCGGCGCCCGAGCCGCTGCCTCGCCCGACCACGGACGCCCACACGCACCTGTCCACGACGGCCGAGCACCTCGGGCTCGACGCCTCCGAGCTGATCGCGCGGGCGGCCGCGGTGAACGTGACCCGGCTCGTCGACGTCGGCACCGACGTCGAGGACTCGGTCGAGGCGATCCGGCACGCGGAGGCGTCCGACCGGGTGGTGGCCGCGGTGGCCATCCACCCCAACGACGCGGCCCGGCTGGGGCCGCGGCTGCCCGGCGAGCTGGAGCGGCTGCGGGCGCTGATCGGGGCGTCCGACCGCGTACGCGGGGTGGGCGAGACCGGCCTGGACTACTTCCGCACGCGCGAGCCCGAGGGGCGCGCGCTGCAGAAGGAGTCGTTCGCCGCGCACATCGCGTGGGCGAAGGAGTTCGGCAAGGCGCTCGTGATCCATGACCGGGACGCCCACGCCGACGTCGCCGACGTGCTGGACGCCGAGGGCTGGCCCGAGCGGGTGCAGTTCCACTGCTTCTCGGGGGACGCGGCGTTCGCCCGCCGCTGCCTCGACGGGGGCGCCTGGCTGTCGTTCCCGGGCACGGTCACGTTCAAGGCGAACCACGACCTGCGCGAGGCGCTCGCGCTCACGCCGGCCGACCGGTTGCTCGTCGAGACCGACGCGCCCTACCTGACGCCGATGCCGTACCGCGGCAAGCCCAACGCGTCGTATCTCGTGCCCGTCACGCTGCGGTACCTGGCCGAGCAGCGGGACGCCGACGTCGCGGGCCTGTGCGACGCGCTGCACGCCAACGCGACGGCCGTCTTCGGCGACTGGGGCGCCGCGTGACCGCCGGGCCGGGGGACGCCGACCCCGCGGCCGTCGAGGGCCGCGGGCCGGGCGAGGGCCTGCTCGACCCGCGCTCGCTGCGCGCACTCGCGGCCGAACTGGGCCTGCGTCCGACGAAGCAGCGGGGGCAGAACTTCGTGCACGACGCGAACACGGTGCGCCGGATCGTCGCTGCGTCGGGGGTCGGGCCGGACGACGTCGTGCTCGAGATCGGGCCCGGCCTCGGCTCGCTGACGCTCGGCCTGCTGGACGCCGCGGCCGCCGTCACCGCGATCGAGATCGACTCGGCGCTGGCCCGGCGGCTGCCGGCGACCGTCGCCGAGCGGATGCCCGCGAAGGCGTCCGCCCTGCGGGTGATCGAGGCGGACGCCCTCGACGTCGACGCCCTGCCCGACCCGCAGCCCACCGCGGTCGTCGCAAACCTGCCGTACAACGTGAGCGTGCCGGTGCTGCTGCACCTGCTCGCCCGGTTCCCGGGTTGGGACCGCGGCCTCGTGATGGTGCAGCTCGAGGTCGCCGACCGCATCGCGGCGCGGCCGGGCTCGCGGGTCTACGGAGTCCCCAGCGCGAAGATGGCCTGGTACGCCGACGCCGTTCGCGTCGGCACCGTGCCCCCCACGGTCTTCTGGCCGGTGCCGAACGTCGACTCGGGCCTCGTGCGGATCACCCGCCGCGAGCCGCCCGCGACGACGGCGCCCGTCGAGCGGGTGTTCGCCGTCGTGGACGCCGCCTTCGCCCAGCGCCGCAAGATGCTGCGCGGGGCGCTGGCCGGGCTGTTCGGCTCGTCGGCGGCCGCGTCGGAGGCGCTGACCGACGCCGGAGTCGACCCGCAGGCCCGCGGCGAGACCCTCGGCATCGCCGACTTCGCGCGCATCGCCGAGCGGCTGCCCGGCTCGGGGTGACTCCCCG
>CALMAD010000365.1 GCA_937859105.1 uncultured Propionibacteriaceae bacterium | reverse complement strand
GGATCAGATAGGCGTGGGTCATCCAGATGCGCTCGGACGCCCGGTCGATCGCCTCCAGGTAGCTGTACCGAATCGGGTACACCCCGATGCTCGGCACGTTGCGCGTGACCTTGACCGGCGCGTCCCACGAGCGGCCACCCGGGGACGTCAGCTCGGGCATGTGCGGACGCCGCGCCCGGTTCCAGTAGTCGACGAAGGCGTTGGCCAGGTCGAGGGCGGCCGAGCCGGTGACGCGGGCGTGCGTGTCGCGCCAGCGGGTCGCGTAGAGCGAGCCGATGTTGTAGCCGCCGACGTACGCGCAGTCGTCGTCGACGACGAGCAGCTTGCGGTGGTTGAGCCCCGGGGCGCGCCACACGATCGCGCCCTTCATGCCCGTCCACGGGAAGTGCGGCATGACGTAAACGCCCGGCAGCCGGAAGAACGACGGCTTCACGACCAGATTGCCGAACACGTCGAAGCTCACGTAGACGTCGACGCCGCGGGCGGCGGCCGCGACGAGCGCGTCGCGGACGCGGCGTCCGGTGCGGTCGCCCTTCCAGATGAAGGTCTCGAAGTAGATGCGGTCGGACGCCCCGTCGATGGACGCGATCATGTCCTCGTACAGGTCGCGACCCTTCGTGTAGACGACGACCTCGCCGTCCCCGACGCCGACCGCGGTCGGCGGCGCCGTCGGGAAGGGCCGGTCGCGGCGTCCGCGCTTGCGGCGGCGGTCGACCACCGCCAGCGCGGCCAGCGTGACCGCCTGCGCGCCGGCGAAACTCGCCGCGCCCCACTTCACCAACCGCCGAACCCGGGGGAGCACCATGGCGTCACTATAGTGGGACGCCTCGTCCCTCCGGCGCGGACGCCGCCCCGCGCGCCCCGCCGAGCGCGAGGGGGCGCGGGGTCGGGGCCGGACGCCGTGGCGGTCGGGAATTGTCAGGGCGACCGCCTAGGCTGGCAGAGCCATGAACGACTCCCTCTTTCCCGACCTGTTCGCCGCGTTCGAGCCGGCCCCGCCGAGCGAGCGGGCCGAGCGGGCCGTCGACCGGCTGCGTCGCGCCCGTCCGACCACGGCCGAGCCCGCGCCGCGCGGGTCGGGGGCGTCCGGGGGGCGGGCCGCGGGCGGTGAGCCCGGGCGGGCGGACGGTGCCGCTCGATCCGATGCGGGCAGGGGTGCGGAGAGGCCCGAGGGCGCCGACCGGCGCCCGAGGCGTCCGCGGGGGGAGGAGCTGCTGGAGGGGCTGAACCCGCCGCAGCGCGAGGCCGTGGTGCACGCCGGCACGCCGGTGCTGGTCGTCGCCGGCGCCGGCTCGGGTAAGACGCGGGTGCTCACCCGGCGCATCGCGTACCTGCTCAGCGAGCGCAACGTGCACCCGGGGTCGATCCTGGCGATCACGTTCACCAACAAGGCCGCCGCCGAGATGCGGCACCGCGTCACCGAGCTCGTCGGCAACCGGGCGCGGCTGATGTGGGTGTCGACCTTCCACTCGGCGTGCGTGCGCATCCTGCGCTCCGACATCGATCGGTTCGGGCTGTCGAAGACGTTCTCGATTTACGACGACGCAGACTCCAAGCGGCTGATGACGCTGGTGACCCGCGAGCTGAACCTCGACCCGAAGCGCTACCCCGTGCGCGCGGTGATGAACGCGGTGTCGAACTGGAAGAACGAGCTGGTCGACCACGAGTCGGCGGGCAAAGACGCGGAGGGGGCGACCGCGGTCTACGCCGAGGCGTACGGCGAGTACCAGCGGCGGCTGCAGGCGGCGAACGCGCTCGACTTCGACGACCTGATCATGACGACCGTGCACCTGCTGCAGGCGTTCCCCGACGTGCGCGAGCGCTACCGGCGGCGGTTCCGGCACGTGCTGGTCGACGAGTATCAAGACACGAACCACGCGCAGTACGCCCTGGTCAGGGAGCTGTGCGGCGTCGCCGAGGGGCCCGACGGGGCGCCGATGGCCGAGACGCCCGAGCTGATGGTCGTGGGCGACTCCGACCAGTCGATCTACGCGTTTCGCGGCGCGACGATCCGCAACATCCTCGACTTCGAGTCCGACTTCCCGGGCGCCGAGACCATCCTGCTCGAGCAGAACTACCGCTCCACGCAGACCATCCTGTCCGCCGCCAACGCGGTGATCACCCGCAACCCGAACCGGCCCGAGAAGAGGCTGTGGTCGGATGCGGGGGACGGGGAGAAGATCGTCGGCTACGTCGCCGACACCGAGCACGACGAGGCGCAGTTCGTCGCCGACGAGATCGACCGGCTGGTCGACGCCGGCGAGGTGAAGCAGTCCGACGTCGCGGTGTTCTACCGCACCAACGCGCAGTCGCGCGCGTTCGAGGAGGTGTTCATCCGGGTCGGCATGCCGTACCGGGTGGTCGGCGGCGTCCGGTTCTACGAGCGGCGCGAGATCCGCGACGCGATCGCGTACCTGCGGGCCATCGCGAACCCGGCCGACGACGTGTCGGTGCGGCGCATCGTGAACGTCCCGAAGCGCGGCATCGGCGAGCGGGCCGAGGCGGCCGTCGAGGTGTTCGCGGCGTCGCGGCGCATCCCGTTCGGGGCCGCGCTCGAGCGGCTCGACGAGGTGCCGGGGCTGGCCACGCGGTCGGCGAAGCAGCTGGCGTCCTTCGCCGAGCTGATGGCCAAGCACCGGGCGATGGTCGCCGAGGGGGCGAGCGCCGACCAGGTGCTCACGAGCATCCTCAACGAGTCCGGCTACCTGGCCGAGCTGCAGAGCTCGACCGACCCGCAGGATCAGACGCGGCTGGAGAACCTGGTCGAGCTCGTCAGCGTCGCGGGGGAGTTCGTGGCGGCCGCGCACACGATCGACGTGCCGAGCGCGTACACCGTGGTCGACGATCCTGCCGAGCCCGGTTCTCTGGAGCCCACGACAGCCCACGACGCCGCGGGGCCGGACGCCGCGGGCGTCCGAGCGGCGGCGGCCGACGCCGATGCGGAGGAGGCGGACGGCGGCGGGCTGGCCGCAGGAGCCCCCGAGCCCGACGACTCGCTGCCGGCGTTCCTGGAGCGGATCGCGCTGGTCGCCGACTCCGACCAGATCCCCGACGCCGACGACTCCGGTGGCGTCGTCACCCTGATGACGCTGCACACGGCGAAGGGGCTGGAGTTCCCGGTCGTGTTCCTCACCGGCTTCGAAGACGGCATCTTCCCGCACATGCGCGCGATGACCGACCCGAAGGAGCTGGAGGAGGAGCGGCGCCTGGCCTACGTCGGCATCACCCGCGCCCGTAAGCGGCTCTACCTGACGCGGGCGACCGTGCGCGTCATGTGGGGCCAGCCGCAGTACAACCCGCCGAGCCGGTTCATCGAGGAAATCCCCGAGCGGCTCATCGACTGGCGTCGGCTCGGGGCGTCCGCGGGGGGCTGGGGCACGAACGCGCGGGTCCGCACGGAGGCGTCCTGGCGGCAGACGGTCGGGTTCGGCGGGTCGGCGAAGCCGGCCGGGCCTCGGGCGGCGTCCGTGAGCGTCGGCGACAAGGTGCTGCACACCAAGTTCGGCCTGGGCAGCGTGATCGAGACCTCGGGGGCGGCCGACAACCTGAAGGCGAAGATCGACTTCGGGTCCGACGGCGTGAAGATCATGGCGGTCAAGCACGCCCCGATGGAGAAGCTGTAGCGGGGCGGACGCCGCGGGCTCAGCCCTCCAGGTACTGGCCCGGGTCGGCGTTCTCGCCGTTGGCGATGACGCCGAAGTGCAGGTGGCAGGCGGTCGAGAGCCCGGTGTTGCCGACGTAGCCGACGACCTGCCCGCGCTTGACGGTGTCGCCGGCCTTCACCGTGAAGCTCTGCATGTGCTGGTAGCTGGTCTCGACCTTCGTGCCGTTGACGGTGCCGTGATCGATGCGCAGGTAGTTGCCCGACTGCCCGGCCTGCGCCGCGAGCACCACCTTCCCGTCGCGCGCCGCCCAGATGGGTTGGCCGCAGTTACCGCCCATATCCCAGCCGGCGTGGAGCCGCGTGTAATGCAGGATCGGGTGCATCCGCGGGCCGAACTTCGAGCCGAGTTCCCCGTCGGTCGGCCGGAAGAAGCCGCCCCGCTGGTTGAGCCGGTTCGCCTCGCCCTTGATCCGGCCGGTCTCCGTCGACAGGGACGCCTGCCGCGCCGACAAGGCGGTTCGGAGCTGGGTGGCGTCCAGGTCCTTGCTGACCGCGCCGAGTTGCGTCGCCCGGGCGGCCGCCGCAGCGCTGAGCGACCCGGCGTCCCGCTGGCCGCCGCGGCTCACCGACGAGCCGCGGTCGAAGGGGGCGGGCGTCGGTGACGCCTCGACGCCGAGCGCGTTGACCGCGCGGAGCTGGTTGCCGGACGCCTCCGCCGGCTGCGAGCCGGGGGCCACAACGCCCACCGCCCCGGCCAATAGCACCGCGAGGCCCGCGATGCCGGCGCGCAGAATGCGCCGCGGGACGCCGCCGGTGCGGTCCGGCCGGGTCTCGGCCGCCGCCGACGAGGAGCGTTCTGAAGCCACCATGGGGATCCTTCTCAGCTTGATCAGGGGCGTCGCGCGCGTGCGGAGCGGCGGCCCACCGAAAAAGTTAGCATCGCATTAAGATTTCTCAGCATCTCAGGTGGAAAGTTGCCACGTCGCCCGCGCAGGGGGCGCCGTGCCCGCGATGTGGACGCCGCCCTGCCGAGCGTCCGCGCTGCCCGGGACGAGCGATTTGACGTTTGTCTCCCCTCGGCATGCGGCCAGGGGTAGGCTCTTCGACGTGGATACCAATGCTCCTATTCGTGTCGTTGTTGCCAAGCCCGGTCTCGATGGTCATGACCGGGGCGCCAAGGTGGTGGCTCGGGCCCTGCGGGACGCGGGCATGGAGGTGATCTACACGGGGCTGCACCAGACGCCCGAGCAGATCGTCGACACCGCGATCGCTGAGGACGCCGACGCGATCGGCATGTCGGTCCTCTCCGGGGCGCACCTGACCTTGTTCAAGAAGGTGATCGAGCTGCTGAAGGCGGCCGACGCCGACGACATCGTGGTCTTCGGGGGCGGCATCATCCCCGAAGAAGACCACCAGGCCCTCTACGACATGGGCGTGAAGGGCATCTTCACCCCCGGCACGCGCATGGACGAGTGTGTCGACTGGGTGCGCAACACGGTCGGCAAGCAGACCGAACCGGCCTGACCGGTTGAAGAAGATCCGGGCGCCTCGGCGTCCGGTCCGG
>CALMAD010000364.1 GCA_937859105.1 uncultured Propionibacteriaceae bacterium | reverse complement strand
GTCCCCGACGAACCGGACGCCGACGGCGTCCCCGACCAGCCGGGCGACGCCGAGCCGCAGCCGGCAGACCCGCCCGCCCCCCACGCAGACGCAGACCCGAAGGACTGATGCAGATGAACGCGCGTCCCACTGAGGCACTCCTGGTTCTGGAGGACGGGCGATCGTTTCGGGGCACGTCCTTCGGCGCGCAGGGAGAGGCGTTCGGCGAGGCCGTGTTCTCGACCGGCATGACGGGCTACCAGGAGACCCTGACGGACCCGAGCTACCGCCGGCAGGTCGTCATCGCCACGGCACCCCAGATCGGCAACACCGGCTGGAACGACGAGGACGACGAGTCGCGCCGCATCTGGGTGGCGGGCTACGTGGTGAGGGACGCGTCGCGCATCCGCTCCAACTGGCGAAGCACCCGCACCCTCGACGACGAACTGCGCGCCCAGGGCGTCGTCGGCATCGCCGACGTCGACACCCGCGCGCTCACCCGCCACCTGCGTGAGCGCGGCGCGATGCGCGTCGGCATCTCCACCATCGAGACGGACGCCGCGCGCCTTCAGGCGCGCGTGCTGGAGCAGCCCGTCATGGCCGGGGCGAACCTGGTGGACGAGGTCACGGTCGCCGAGCCGATCGTCGTGCCGGCGCAGGGGGAGAAGCGCTTCACCGTGGCCGCGCTCGACCTGGGCATCAAGGAGATGACGCCCGAGCAGCTCGCCCGCCGCGGCATCGAGGTGCACGTGCTGCCCGCGACGGCCACCCGCGACGACATCGTCGCCCTCGACCCCGACGGGGTGTTCTTCTCGAACGGTCCGGGGGACCCGGCCGCCGCGGACGACGTCGTCGACCTGCTGCGCGGCGTCCTGGACGCCGGGCTGCCCTACTTCGGCATCTGTTTCGGCAACCAGATCTTCGGGCGCGCGCTGGGCTTCGGCACCTACAAGCTGAAATACGGCCACCGCGGCATCAACCAGCCGGTGATGGACCTGCGCACCCGCAAGGTCGAGATCACCGCCCAGAACCATGGGTTCGCGGTGGACGCCCCGCTCGATCGGGCGGTCGAGACGCCCTGGGGCAGCGCCCGGGTGAGCCATCTGTGCCTGAACGACGACGTCGTCGAAGGGCTGGAGCTCACCGCGCCCGACGGGCGCGTGCTCGGGTTCAGCGTGCAGTACCACCCCGAGGCGGCGGCCGGCCCGCACGACTCGAACTACCTCTTCGATCGCTTCTGCGACGTGATGTCGACCAACCGCTCCACGAAGGAGAGCCACTGATGCCGCGGCGGACGGATATCTCGTCGATCCTCGTGATCGGCTCCGGACCCATCGTGATCGGCCAGGCCTGCGAGTTCGACTACTCCGGCACCCAGGCCTGCCGGGTGCTGCGGGAGGAGGGCTTCCGCGTCGTCCTCGTCAACAGCAACCCCGCGACGATCATGACCGACCCCGAGTTCGCGGACGCCACCTACATCGAGCCGATCACCCCCGAGTTCGTCGAGCGGGTCATCGCGAAGGAGCGTCCGGACGCCCTCCTCGCCACCCTGGGCGGCCAGACCGCCCTCAACACGGCGGTGGCGCTGCACGACAACGGCGTGCTCGCCCGGTACGGCGTCGAGATGATCGGCGCGAACTTCGAGGCGATCCACAAGGGCGAAGACCGGGAGCGGTTCAAGGAGATCGTCAGCGGTCTCGACGTGCCGGGCGCCCACCCCGAGTCGGCGCGGTCGGTGATCTGCCACAGCCTCGACGACATCCTGGGCGCCGCCGACGAGCTGGGCTATCCGCTCGTGCTGCGGCCGTCGTTCACGATGGGCGGCGTGGGCTCCGGCTTCGCGCACGACGAGGCCGAGTTGCGCGAGATGGCGGCGCTCGGGCTCGCGGCGTCCCCGGTGACGGAGGTGCTGGCCGAGGAGTCGATCCTCGGCTGGAAGGAGTTCGAGCTGGAGGTGATGCGCGACAAGGCCGACAACGTCGTGATCATCTGCTCGATCGAGAACTTCGACCCGATGGGCGTCCACACCGGCGACTCGATCACGGTGGCGCCGGCCATGACGCTCACCGACCGCGAGTACCAGGCCATGCGCGACGTGGCGATCGCGGTCATCCGCGAGGTGGGCGTCGACACTGGGGGCTGCAACATCCAGTTCGCGATCAACCCGGTCGACGGCCGCATGATCGTCATCGAGATGAACCCGCGCGTGTCCCGCAGCTCGGCCCTGGCGTCCAAGGCGACGGGCTTCCCGATCGCGAAGATCGCGGCGAAGGTCGCGGTCGGGTACACGCTGGACGAGATCCGCAACGACATCACCGCCGAGACGCCGGCGTCCTTCGAGCCCACGCTCGACTACGTCGTCGTGAAGGTGCCGAGGTTCGCGTTCGAGAAGTTCCCGACGGCCGACGACACGCTCACCACGCACATGAAGTCGGTCGGCGAGGCGATGGCGATCGGGCGGAACTTCCCCGAGGCGCTCGGCAAGGCGCTCCGCTCGCTGGAGGACCCGGGAGCCCCCTTCGACTTCACCTCCGAGATCACGCACACCGCCGAGGAGTACTTGGCGGTCGCGAGCCGGCCGCACGACGGCCGGATCAACAAGGTGATGGACGCCATCCGCGCCGGCGCGTCCGTGGAGCAGGTGCACGAGGCGACGGGCATCGACCCGTGGTTCGTCGACCAGCTCGTCGGGGTGAACGAGGTGGCGCAGGAGCTGCGGCAGGCGTCCAGCATGACCCCCGGTCTGCTCCGGCGCGCCAAGCGCGTCGGCCTCTCGGACGCCCAGATCGGCGCCCTGCGGACCACGAGCGACGAGGTCGTCCGCGGCGTGCGGTGGGCGCTCGGCGTCACGCCGGTCTTCAAGACCGTCGACACGTGCGCGGCCGAGTTCGCCGCCCGGACGCCGTACCACTACTCGAGCTACGACGAGGAGGACGAGGTCGCGGACCGCGATCGTCCCGCCGTGCTGATCCTGGGCTCGGGCCCGAACCGGATCGGCCAGGGCATCGAGTTCGACTACTCCTGCGTCCACGCGGCGATGGCCCTGCGGGAGGCCGGCTACGTGACCGTGATGGTGAACTGCAACCCCGAGACGGTCTCGACCGACTACGACACCTCCGACCGGCTCTACTTCGAGCCGCTCACACTGGAGGACGTCCTGGAGGTCTACCACGCCGAGCTCGCCCACGGCCCGGTCGCGGGCGTGATCGTGCAGCTCGGCGGGCAGACGCCCCTGAAGCTCGCGAGCGCGCTCAAGGCGAACGGCGTCCCGATCGTCGGGACCTCGCCCGAGTCGATCGACCTCGCGGAGGACCGCGGCGAGTTCGGGCACGTGCTCGCGGCGGCCGGCCTGCCGGCCCCGAAGTACGGCATGGCCCAGTCCGCGGAGCAGGCGATCTCCATCGCGAACACGATCGGGTACCCGGTGCTCGTGCGGCCCTCGTACGTGCTGGGCGGCCGCGGCATGGAGATCGTCTACGACGATCAGGCCCTGACGGCCTACATCAACCGCGCGACCTTCATCACCCCGCAGGCGCCGGTGCTGGTCGACCGGTTCCTCGACGACGCGATCGAGATCGACGTGGACGCCCTCTACGACGGCACCGAGCTCTACCTGGGCGGCGTCATGGAGCACATCGAGGAGGCCGGGATCCATTCCGGCGACTCGGCGTGCTCGCTGCCGCCGATCACGCTCGGCAAGGAGGTCATCGACCGCATCCGCGAATCGACCGAGGCGATCGCGAGCGGGGTCGGCGTCCAGGGGCTGCTGAACATCCAGTACGCGCTGCAGGGCGACGTGCTGTACGTGCTCGAGGCGAACCCGCGGGCGTCCCGCACGGTGCCGTTCGTGTCGAAGGCGACCAACACCCAGCTCGCGAAGGCGGCCGCCCGGCTCATGCTGGGGGAGAGCGTCGCGCAGCTGCGGGACGCCGGCGTCCTCCGTCGCCACGGCGACGGGACGGCCGTGCTCGACTCCGCCCCGATCGCGGTGAAGGAGGCCGTCATGCCCTGGAACCGGTTCCGGACGCCCGACGGCGTGTCGGTCGACTCGCTGCTCGGCCCGGAGATGAAGTCCACGGGCGAGGTCATGGGCCTCGACCTCGTGTTCGGCACCGCGTTCGCGAAGAGCCAGACCGGCAGCTACGGCGGGCTGCCGCTGGAGGGCACGATCTTCGTGTCGGTCGCCAATCGCGACAAGCGGCACGCGATCTTCCCGGTGAAGCGTCTGGCCGACCTGGGGTTCAAGATCGCGGCGACCGCCGGCACCGCGCAGGTGCTGCGGCGCCACGGCGTCGACGTGACCGTGTACCGCAAGGAGCATCAGGGCCCGGGCGCCGACGGCACGAAGACCGTCGTCCAGGGAATCCTGGACTCCGAGATCGACATCATCTTCAACACCCCCCAGGGCACGAGCGCCGACGGGGCGCCGCGCCGCGACGGCTGGTCGATCCGGTCGGCGGCGATCTACATGGACATCCCGTGCATCACCACGGTCCAGGGGCTCTCGGCCGCGGTGCAGGGCATCGAGGCGGAGAAGATGGGCGACGTGGGCGTCCGGTCGCTGCAGGAGTGGGGCGCGGACGTCGAGGCCGAACTGGCGGCGGAGGCGTCCCGGTGAGCGCCCGCGAGCGGCTTCTGGCCTCGGGGTACGCGCGCGTGCTGCGGCCCGCTCTGTTCGCGGCGCGCGGGGGCGACCCCGAGCGCATCCACCACGACATGATCGCGGGCCTCGCCGCGCTCGGCGGGCTGCCGGGCGTGCGGGCCGGCGTGGGCGCGCTCACGCGGGCGGCGTCCACTCCGGTGAGCGTGGCGGGGATCGAGTTCCCCGGCGTGGTCGGCCTGGCCGCCGGCATGGACAAGGACGGCCGCGCCGCCCGGGCCTGGCAGCACCTCGGCTTCTCGTTCGCCGAGCTCGGCACCGTCACCGCGCACGCCCAGCCGGGCAACCCGCGGCCGCGGGTGTTCCGGCTGCCGGAGAGCCGCGCGCTCATCAACCGGATGGGCTTCAACAACGCCGGCGCCCTCGCGCTGGCGAATCGCCTGGCCGTGGCCGGGATCTTCCGGGGAAACCGAGCGGCCGGCGTCCCGCTGGGGATCTCGATCGGGAAGACCAAGGCGACCCCGGTCGAGGACGCCGTGCCCGACTACCTCACGTCGCTGCGGTGCGTCGCGCCGCACGCCGACTACGTGGCGATCAACGTCTCCAGCCCGAACACGCCGGGGCTGCGGGGCCTGCAGGAGGCGTCCCAGTTGGCCGAGCTCCTCGGCGCCCTGACCGCGGAGGCCCGCGCGCTGGCGCTCGGCGCCGCGCCGGTGCCGATCTTCGTGAAGGTCGCGCCGGACCTGTCGCTCGGCGGGCTGGACGAGCTCGTCCGGGTGGCCGAGGACGCGGGCGCCGCCGGGCTCATCGCCACGAACACCACGCTCGCCCGGGACGGACTGGCCCCGGCCGACCAACACCTCGCGTCGGAAGCGGGCGGGCTGTCGGGCGCACCCCTCACCGACCACGCCCGCGAGGTGGTGGCCCACGTCGCCGCCCAGACGTCGCTGCCGGTCATCGCCTCCGGCGGCATCATCACGGTCGAGGACGCCCTGGCGGCGCTGGACGCCGGCGCCGCCCTGGTCCAGCTTTACACTGGCTTCATCTACGGCGGGCCGGCTCTGATCGCCGAGATCGAGGACGCCGTCGCCGCCGCCCGAGCGCGAGGAGCACGCCCATGACCCCGTACCGCCGGCGCCTCAAGGCCGTCGTCGCCGAGCGCGGCGCCCTCTGCGTGGGCATCGACCCGCATCCGTCCCTGCTCGAGAAGTGGGGCCTGCCCCGCTCGGCCGACGGGCTGGAGCGCTGCGCGCGCGAGTTGGTCGCCGCGGTCGGCGACCAGGTCGCGGTGTTCAAGCCGCAATCGGCGTTCTTCGAGTCGTACGGGTCGGCCGGCATCGCGGTGCTCGAGCGGGTCCTCGCCGACATCGCGGCGGCTGGGGCCCTCAGCATCCTCGACGTGAAGCGCGGCGACATCGGTTCGACGATGGACGCCTACGCCGACGCCTATCTCACCCCCGACGCCCCGTTGTCGGCCGATGCGATCACCGTGTCGCCCTATCTCGGGTTCGGATCGCTCACGCCGGCTTTCGAACGCGCGATCGCGAACGACCGCGGCGTCTATGTTCTCGCGCGCACCTCGAATCCCGAGGGCGGGGAGATCCAATTGGCCCTGGGTAAAGAGGGATCGGTGGTGCAGGAGATCATCGACGCCGCAACGCAGGCCAATGCAGGAGCTCAAACCAGGGCAATCGGGCTTGTGATCGGCGGAACGCACCACACTTTGGGGTGTGACGTGTCACAATTCAACGGTTCCATCCTGGTGCCCGGAATCGGCTTCCAGGGTGGGCGCATGGAGCTCCTCCCCGAGCTATTCGGAGAAGCGACCAACCAGGTCCTGCCCGTCGTAGGGCGGGGGGTGCTCTCGGCTGGACCCAGCCACGGGGCCTTGCAGACAAAGGTGCGCGATTTCCTCGCGAGATGACCTGGTCGGATGCGGGGTTCACCGCTAGGTTGTGTCCAACCCGTTGTCCGCTGCCCCTGGGAGATAACGTGTCCATTCCACAATTGACCACCGAACAGCTGCAGGCCGCCCGCGCGGCCGCGACGCAGGCGCGTCGTCAGCGAGCCGACCTCAAGGCCAAGGTTCGGTCCGGTGCCCTGTCGCTGTCCGAGGCCATCGATGTCGCCGGTGAAGACGACGTCCTGGCCCACGTGAAGGTCGTCGATCTGCTCAAGTCCCTGCCCCGCGTGGGCGAGAAGCGCGCCGCGGCGGTCATGGAGCGCCTCGACATCGCGCCGAACCGGCGCATCCGCGGCCTCGGCCGTCACCAGATCGCCGGCCTGAAGGCCGAGTTCAAGTGACGCCTGACATCACGGTCATCTCCGGCCCGACGGCCGTCGGAAAGGGAACCGTGGTGTCGGCTCTGCGTGCACGATGCCCGCAGGTGTGGGTGAGCGTGTCGGCCACGACGCGCCCGCCCCGCCGGGGCGAGGTCGACGGGGTCCATTACCTGTTCGTCTCCGAAGAAGAGTTCGATCGCCTCGTCGCCGAGGGCGGGCTCTTGGAGTGGGCGGTCGTCCACGGCCGCCATCGCTACGGGACGCCGGCCCGGCCGGTCTTCCACGCGGTCGAGGCGGGCCTCCCGGTGATCCTGGAGATCGACCTCGCCGGTGCGCGGCAGGTGCGCCAGCGGGTGCCGGAGGCG
>CALMAD010000363.1 GCA_937859105.1 uncultured Propionibacteriaceae bacterium | reverse complement strand
GGCCTCTCCGAGGACGACGTGGCCGCGATCGCGATCGCCGTGATGACGCACGCCGAGAACCGGCGCCGGCAGGCCGGCCCGGAGACCCGCGCCCATGCGCCCGGCAGCCAGCTCTTCGCCAGCCGCTGGCTAGCGGTCGGCCGCGGGCACGAAACCCAACCCTTCACCCGGAAGTAAGAAGTCATGCGACGTTACACAATCTCTGTCAACGACACGACGAAGGTCATCGACGTCGAGGTGGTGGGGGCCAACCTGTTCCGCGTGCAGCTCGACGGACGCCTCATCGACGTCACGCTCGACGACCACCGCGACCTCGCCCACTCGGCGGTCACGCCCGGCATCACGCCGCGCGCTGCCCCGGCGGCGACGCGCCCCGAGCCGTCCTCGCCCGGCGTCCAGGCGCCTGCGGCCGCGGCGTCCCGGCCCGTCGCGACAGCGAGCCCAGCGGCGTCCCCGGCGCCCGCCGGCGCGTCACCGGCGGGTGGCGGCGGCGGTGGGCTGGCCAAGATGACGGCCCCCATGCCCGGTGAGATCCTGTCCGTCGACGTGGCCGTCGGCGCCTCGGTCTCCCGCGGGCAGTCGCTGATGGTGCTCGAGGCCATGAAGATGAAGAACGAGCTGAAGGCGCCGCGCGACGGCGTCGTCGCGGAGATCTACGTCTCGGCGGGGCAGTCGGTGAAGTTCGGCGAAACCCTCGTCCGGTTCGAGGAGTGACGTGAACCCCGACACAGTCCATTACCTGCTCCAGGGTCTCCAGAACGTCACCTGGCAGAGTTTGACGATGGTCGCGATCGGACTGCTGCTGGTCTGGCTCGCGGTCAAGAAGGAGTACGAGCCTCTCCTGCTGCTGCCGATCGGCGCCGGCGCGCTGCTCGCGAACCTGCCTCTCTCGCCGCTCGTCGGCGAGGAGGGCGCGCTCACGGTGCTCTACAACATGGGCGTCGCGAACGAGCTGTTCCCGCTGCTGATCTTCGTCGGCATCGGCGCGATGACGGACTTCGGGCCGCTGCTGGAGAACCCCAAGATGGTCCTCCTCGGCGCGGCCGGCCAGTTCGGCATCTTCCTCACGCTGCTGCTCGCGCTCGCCCTGGGCTTCACGCACAACCAGGCGGCGTCCATCGGCATCATCGGCGCGATCGACGGGCCGACGTCCATCTACGTGTCGAACAAGCTCGCGCCCGAGCTGGTCGCCCCGATCACCGTCGCGGCGTACAGCTACATGAGCCTCGTGCCGATCATCATGCCCCCGATCATGCGTCTCCTCACCTCGAAGAAGGAGCGCGCCATCCACATGCCGTACACGAGCCGGGAGATCTCGCAGCGCACGCGGATCCTGTTCCCGATCGTGGTGACGATCGTCGTCGGCACGCTCGTGCCGTTCGCGACGCCGCTCATCGGCATGCTGATGCTGGGCAACCTGATGCGCGAGTCGAAGGTCGTCGAGCGGCTGGTGGGGGCGTCCTCGAACGAGCTCGCCAACGTGGTCACGCTGTTCCTCGGCCTGGCCATCGGCTCGACCATGGTGGGGGCGCGGTTCCTGCAGCCGTCGACGCTGTTCATCCTGGTGCTGGGCCTGATCGCCTTCTGCCTCGACACCGCGATGGGCATCCTGTTCGGCAAGCTCATGAACGTCCTCTCCGGCGGCAAGTTCAACCCGCTGATCGGCGCGGCCGGCATCTCGGCTTTCCCGATGGCGGCGCGCGTCGTCCAGCAGGAGGCCCAGAAGGAGAACTTCGACAACTTCCTGCTCATGCACGCCATGGGCGCGAACGCGGCCGGGCAGGTCGCGTCCGTCGTCGCGGGCGGCGTCCTGCTGGCCCTCATGGGGGCGAGTTGAGCACCGAGAAGCTCCGCGAGGTCGTCGGCGAGATCGCCGGCGACCTCGTCGCTTTACGGCGCGCTCTGCACCGTGAGCCGGAGGTCGGCCTGGAGCTGCCGGCCACGCAGGCGAGAATCCTGGACGCCCTGGCCGGGCTGGGTTTGGAGGTCACCACCGGGCGCGGGCTGTCGTCCGTCGTCGCGGTGCTGCGGGGCGGGGCGCCGCCGAGGGGGGCGGCGTCCGATCGGCGGGTCGTGCTGCTGCGCGGCGACATGGACGCCCTGCCCGTGGCCGAGCAGACCGGGCTGGAGTTCGCCAGTACGAACGGCGCGATGCACGCGTGCGGGCACGACCTGCACGTCTCGCTGCTCGTCGGGGCCGCGCGGGCGCTCTGCGCGGTGCGCGACGAGCTGGCGGGCGACGTCGTCTTCATGTTCCAGCCGGGCGAGGAGGGCGACGGCGGCGCGGAGATCATGATCGAGGAGGGGCTGCTGGAGGCGGCCGGACGGCGTCCGGACGCGGCCTACG
>CALMAD010000362.1 GCA_937859105.1 uncultured Propionibacteriaceae bacterium | reverse complement strand
AGCCGCCGCCGCACGACCTCGGCCCGGGTCGCGACGTCGCGCGCCGCCCGCACCGAGCTCGAGGCGGGCCGCGGGGTCGGCCCGCTGAAGAACTCGGTCTACCTCGACTTCCGCGACGCCATCGGACGCGTCGGGCGCGCGACCATCGAGGAGCGCTACGGGAACCTCTTCCACATGTACCGCGACGTCACGGGGGAGGACCCGTACACCGAGCCGATGCGCATCGCTCCCGGCGCGCACTTCACGATGGGCGGGTTGTGGTCCGACTATGACCAGATGACGTCCGTGCCCGGGCTGTTCGTCGGCGGCGAGGCCGGCAACAACTACCACGGCGCGAACCGGCTGGGCGCGAATTCCTTGCTCAGCGCCTGCGTCGACGGCTGGTTCACGCTGCCCGAGTCCGTGCCGAACTGGCTCGCCGGGCTGGTCGGGACGCCGCCGCTCGCGTCCGACGCGCCGGAGGCGTCCGCGGCCGTCGACGACGTCCGCAGGCGCACCGAGCGCCTGCTGACCACGGGCGGGACGCGGCGTCCGCTCTTCTTCCACCGCAAGCTCGGCGAGATTCTCTACGTCGGGTGCGGCGTCTCGCGCTCGGACGTCGGCCTGCGGGACGCCCTCGACCGGGTCCGCGGATTGCGCGAGGAGTTCTGGGTCGACGTGAAGGTCGCGGGCTCCGGCGACCGGCTCAACCAGGAGCTGGAGCGCGCGGGCCGCGTCGCCGACTTCCTGGAGTTGGCCGAGCTCATGATCACCGACGCGCTCGACCGCACCGAGTCGTGCGGCGCGCATTTCCGCGAGGAGTACGCGACGCCCGAGGGTGAGGCGCGCCGTGACGACGAGCACTGGAGCCACGTCTCCGCCTGGGAGACGACGCAGGAGGGAGCCCACGTGAAGCACCCCGAGCCGCTGTCGTTCACGCTGGTGCCGCTGGCCGTGAGGGACTACCGATGAGGGTCGAACTGGAGGTCTGGCGCCAGGACGGCCCCGCCGACCGGGGGCGCTACGAGACGCACGTCGTCACCGACGCGACCCCCGAGATGAGCCTGCTGGAGCTGCTCGACCGGCTCAACGACCAGATCTCGGACGCCGGCGGCGAGCCGATCCAGTTCGAGTCCGACTGCCGCGAGGGCGTCTGCGGGGCGTGCGGGGTGACGGTGAACGACGTCCCGCACGGCCCCGTCCCCCGGACGCCGTCGTGCCGCCAGCACCTCCGCGCTTTCGGTTCGGTGACCAAGCTGCGCGTCGAGCCGCTGCGCAGCGCGGCGTTCCCCGTGGTGCGCGACCTCGTCGTCGACCGCTCGGCGCTCGACCGTCTGATCCAGGCCGGCGGGCACGTGGCGGTGGACGCCGGGACCGCCTCGGACGCCGACGACCACCTCGTCACCCACGACGATGCCGAGCACGCCCTCGACTTCGCCGCCTGCATCGGCTGCGGCGCCTGCGTGGCCGCGTGCCCGAACGGCGCGGCGCACCTGTTCGCCGGGGCCAAGCTCGCGCACCTCGCGCTGCTGCCGCACGGCCGCGAGGAGCGGGGACGCCGCGCGCGGGCGGTCGTCGGGCAGTTGGACGCCGAGTTCGGCCCGTGCAGCAGCTACGCGGAATGCGTCCGGGTGTGCCCGGCCGGCATCCCCCTGGAGGCCGTCGCGGCCGTCCACCGGGAGAAGCTGCGCGGGTTCTTCCGCGGGCGGGCCGACTGAGGTAAGGCTAACTTTCCTGGATTCTCCGGGGGATGGCGCGTAATCTTCCTCGGGTCAGATGCGCGGGCGAGAATTTATGGTCCGAAAGGCTTTCCAAAATGACCACCCTCACCATCGTCTCTTCCTGCGACACCACCTCCTGCTCCTACAACCAGTCCGGTTGCACGGCCGGCGCGATCACGATCGCCGGGTCGCCCGAGCACGCCTCCTGCGGCACGTTCGTCGCTCTCGACGCCCGCGGGGGCGTCGGCGCGGCCGAGGGGCGCGTCGGGGCCTGTCAGCGGCTCGAATGCGTCCACAACACCGCACTCATGTGCACCGCCGAGGCCATCACGGTCAGCGGCTCCACCGCCGACTGCGCCAGCTACGCGGTTCGGTAACCAGGGATCGGCGTGGGTCCCGCTCC
>CALMAD010000361.1 GCA_937859105.1 uncultured Propionibacteriaceae bacterium | reverse complement strand
CCGGACGCCCCTCACAGGGCCCGCAACTCGGCGCCGAACGCGTCGGCCGCCGCCCCGCGACCGCTCAGGCGAGCATCTGAGACCGCAGCCAGGTCTCCGGCACCCCGAGCCCCTCGACGAGCACGGCCGCGTGCGGCCGGAGTTCACCGCAGAGCGCGTTGATCGCCGAGGTGACGGCCTTCGAGCGGGCCGGATCCATCCGCTGGTGTTCGAGGAACCAGGCCCGCCCCTCCTCGATCGTGGCCAGCGCGTACAGGTCGCAGAGCTTCTCCAGCATCTGCCGGGACGCCGCGTCGCGCGTCTGCTCGATGCCGGCCACGAACGCCTCCAGCACGAGCCGGTCGGTGTGGGCGCGGGCGGCGAACAGCATGTGCTCGCCGAGCTGGCTGATGGCCTCGGCGGATTCGGCGCGCGGCAGGCGTCCGGCGGCGCGCATGCGCTGGGCGAGCGACTCGACCGTGTGCCGCTCCCGCTCCTCGAACATCGCGACGTGCCAGCCGCGAGCGGCCAACAGGTCGCCGCCCGAGCGGCGCCGGGCGGTCGCGACGAGGCGATCGATGACCGGCCGCGCGGCCGTGCGCTCCATGATCGTGTCGCTCACGAACCGGGCGGTGGCCTGGGCGGTTCCCCACAGATCCATGTCGCCCCACGTGTTCTTGTACTCCAGCAGCAGGGCCTTGGCGACCAGCTCCATGAGCACCGTGTTGTCGCCCTCGAACGTGGCGAAGACGTCGACGTCCCCGCGCAGCAGCGTGAGCTGGTTCGCGGTCATGTAGCCGGCGCCGCCGCACGCCTCGCGGCAGGTCTGCACGGTGTCGTTGGCCCAGCGCGTCAGCAGCGCCTTCATGCCCGCGGCACGCGTCTCCAGCGCGCGGGCGCGCACGGCGTCGCGCGGCTCGGCCTCCATGACCCGCCCCAACTCGAGCGCCAGCTCGTTCACCGCGAAGCCGTAGGCGTACGCGCGGGCGAGGTTGGGCAGCAGCTTGCGCTGGTGGGTGAGGTAGTCGAGCAGCGGGATCTCCGCCCCCAGCCCCGGACGCCGGAACTGTCGCCGCCTCGTCGCGTACGTCGTCGCGATCGCGAGGGCCTTGCGCGTGGCCGAGCCCCCCGCCGCGCCGACGCAGATGCGGCCCCGCACCAGCGTGCCCAGCATCGTGAAGAACCGCGCGTTCGGGTTCGCGATCGGCGAGTGGTAGACGCCCTCGTCGTCGACGCCGCCGTAGCGGTCGAGCAGCATCCGCCGCGGCACGCGGACGTGGTCGAACGCGATCGTCCCGTTGTCGACGCCGAGCAGGCCGCCCTTGTGGCCCTGGTCGCCGAGCGTCACCCCCGGCAGGCTCTCGCCGTCGGCGTCCCTGATCGGCACGAGGATCGTGTGGACGCCCTGGCACTCGCCGGCCACCCACAACTGCCCGAAGACGGCCGCCATGCGGCCGTCGCGGGCCGCGTTGCCGATGTAGACCTTCTCGCTGGACGCCTGCGGGCTGTTCACCTCGAACTCGTCGGTCTCGCGGACGTACGTGATCGTCGTCTCGAGGCTCTGGACGTCGCTGCCGTGGCCGCTCTCGGTCATCGCGAAGCAGCCGGGCAGCGCGACCGAGATCGTGTCGGGCAGGAAGGTCTCGTGGTGCCAGGCCGTGCCGAGGTTCGTGATCGCCCCGCCGAACAGGCCGTGCTGGACGCCGGACTTGATCGTGAGCGACAGGTCGCCCAGCGCCATCATCTCGAAGTGGGCGACGGATTCGGGCAGCGTGCCGTCGCCGCCGCACTCGGCGGGGAAGCCGGCGATCGCGAAGTGCCGGTGGGCGAGGCCGGTGAGCTTGTCGAGGGTCCAGTCGCGGGCCTCGGCCATGCCGAGGGCCGGGTCGCGGGTGACGTCGTCGGCGTCCACCTCGATGCGCCAGCGGTGCTTCACCGCGTGGAACGGCCCGTCGAGGGCGTGGGCGAGCGCGTCGCCCGTCGCGTCGGCGAGCGTGATCGTCTCGTCGAGGACGCGGTCGTCGGTCAGGGTCATCGTCGGCTCCTGTCAGCGTCGGTGTGGCTCGGTGAGGGTGGGTGGGAGGTCGGACCGGCGCTCGGCGCCGTCGGGCGCGAGGAACGCGGGGGCGAAGAGTTGCTCGACGTGGCGCACGATCTCGGAGCGGGGCCGCTGCCTGCCCGAGGCGATCCACTGGTCGGCGAGGGCCCAGATGAAGCCCACGATGCCGTGGCCCCAGGTGGACGCCGGGTCGTCCGTGCGCCCCTGGCTGCGGAGCCACGCGCTCAGCACCTCGGTGAGCTCGTCGCCGATGACGGACGTCAGGCTGACGACGGGGTCGTTCACCGGGACGTCGCCGGTGGGCCGCGTGATCACGAAGCGGTAGATCTCGGGGTCGCGCCCGACGACGGAGAGGTAGGCGTCCGCGAGGTGGGCGGCCAGCTCGCCCGGCCCCTTCTCGGCGGCCGTGGCGAGCGGCAGGTCGAGGTTGGTGAGGATGTAGGAGTGCACCGACTCCACGACCGCGACGTACAGCCCGGTGCGGTCGCCGAAGTGCCGGTACAGCACCGGCTTGGAGGTGCCGGCCTCGGCGGCGATGTCGTCCAGGGACACGGACGCCCCGTGCCGCCGGATCGCGCGCAGGGCGCTCTCGACCAGCGAGCGGCGGCGTTCGGCGTTGTGCTCGGCCCATCGGGCGCTGCGTCCGTCCACGGAAGCGTTCATACGATCGAGGGTAGGCGATACGGCAAGTAGTAGCTACCCTGGGTACCGGATACGTTCGGTATCGTTATTCGTTCTCACCGTGGAGGTTCTGGATGGAAGCGCGCACGGCCGTCGTCGTCGGCGGCAACCGCACCCCGTTCGCCCGGGCCGGGGGGTCGTACGCGGAGGCGTCCAACGTCGACCTGCTGACGGCCGCGCTCGACGGGCTCGCCGCGCGCTTCGGGCTCGCCGGCGAGGAGTTGGGGGAGGTCGCCGCGGGCGCGGTGCTCAAGCACACCCGCGACTTCAACCTGACGCGCGAGGCCGTCCTGGGCTCGGCGCTCGCGAGCACGACGCCCGCGTGCGACCTGCAGCAGGCGTGCGCGACCGGGCTGGAGGCGGTGGTCTACGTCGCCAACAAGATCCGGCTGGGGCAGGTGGAGGTGGGC
>CALMAD010000360.1 GCA_937859105.1 uncultured Propionibacteriaceae bacterium | reverse complement strand
TCTGCCCAGCGGACTGCTCCCCGTGACCCGCCTGAGAATCGTGCAACCAGTTGCCAGGCCCCGGGAAAGCTTTCCCTAGTCAGACTGACAATCCGTGTCGCCCACCCGGGTGACTGGTGCTCATCGGAGCGATCCGGTGATCGATTCGAAATGTAGCCGTGGCACCATGTTTGTGTGCCTGGAACAGCCCTCTCCCTCGCCGACCGCTATGAGCTCGTGCAGCTCATCGGCAGCGGCGCCATGGGCAAGGTCTGGCGGGCACACGACCTGACGCTGCGGCGCGAGGTCGCGATCAAGATCATCAACCTCGCGGTGTTCGCCAACGACCCCAGCGTGCTGGCACGCTTCCGTCGCGAGGCGATCGCCACGGCCGGGCTGTCGAGCCCCAACATCGTGGGCGTGTACGACGCCGGCCGCGAGGGCGACTCCGCCTACCTGGTCATGGAGCTCCTGCTCGGCCCCAGCCTGAAGGCCATGATCGCCGAGCGCGGCCCGCTGCCGTGGGCCGAGGGCCTCGGCATCGCCGCCGGCGTCGCCCGCGGCCTAGCCGCGGCCCACGCGGTGGGCGTGACGCACCGGGACATCAAGCCCGGCAACGTCGTGGTGGTCGACGGCGTCGCGAAGATCGTTGACTTCGGCATCGCGCGGCTCGCCGACACGGGCGACGAGACGTTGACTCAGACGTCCACGGTGACGGGGACCGCCGCATACATGTCCCCCGAGCAGGCCCGCGGCTCCGAGGTGGGGCCCGCCAGCGACCTCTACTCGCTGGGCTGCCTGCTGATGACCTTGTTCACCGGCGCGACGCCGTTCCACGGCGACCACCCGATCGCGCTCGCGCGCGCCCAGGTGGCCGACGAGCCGCCGCGGCTGGCGTCCCGGCGTCCCGACGCGCCGGCCGCGCTCGACGCGCTGGTCGGGCGCCTGCTGTCGAAGGACGCCGCGAGCCGCCCCGACGCCCTGGCGACCGCCGCCGAGCTGGAGCGCATCGCGGAGCACCCCGGGGAGCCCGCCGCCACCCCGACGCAGGCGATGGCCGCCGTCTCCGGGGAGCCGTTCACGCCGAGCCCGCCGAAGTCCGAGCCGACCGCCCGCATTCCGGCGGTCGCGGCCGTCGTCGCCGGGTCGTCCGCGGCGTCCGGCAAGAACCGCCGCCGCATGGGCGTCCTGCCGTGGGTCGCGGTCGCCGTCGCGGGCGTCAGCCTGGCCGGGTTCCTCGTGCTGCTGAACCAGCCCGAGCAGAGTTTCTCCGTGCCGTCGCCGACGGTCGTCCGCACGGTCACGATCACGCCGACGACCGAGGCCGCGCCCGAACGCACCACCCAGGCGCGCCAGCGGGCTACGACGACCACGGCGCCGCGCCGCACCGCGACGGCCACGCCGACCCGGACGACGGCGACCCCCACCCCGACGCCCACCACCACCGAGGCCCCGTTGCCGACGCCGACGACCACGCAACAGGCCACGCGCACCCCGCTGCCGACCAGTCCGGCGACCGCCGGAAGCGGCGCCATCGTGCCGTCCGCGCCCGCCGCACCCCAGCCGCCGAGCGCACCTGGCGACACCGCCGGCCCGGTCGTCGCATAGTCAGCGCCTCAAAATCTCGTCTGTTGATACAGAAATCGCAAGGTGAGCAGCCCTCGAGCCGCCCTTCAGGGTGGGCGACCGAGAAACCCATTGTCACGAGCAGGTCACGACACGCGCACCTCGATGCTTGCAAATACCACCGGTGTAACTCTGCGGAACGCTTTGCGACATGCTGTCCCTTCTCTCTAAACTCGTGTTCACGAGAGGGAGTCAAAACACCACGTCGCGGGCGGCACGCCGCCACACCGGAGAGGTGACGGAACCGGTGGACGCGGATGCAGACTCTGTGTGAGACCGGGATCGTCACGCTTACCTCTGGTCGACAGCGAAGGGGCCCCAGCCAACAGCCGGGGCCCCTTTCTCGCATCGTCGGCGCCGATCACACGCCGCCCGTGATCGCGGGGCCGGGACACGCGCGTACCGTAGCTCGCGCGCACCCCGGAGCCGGCGGAGCACCCGGTCTGGGGGCCGCGCCCGATGGACGCCTCGCAGGGTGTCGCGAGAAGTCCGGCGAACCGCTTGTGACGGTTCGTCCCGGTCGATCTGATCACTAGTTAAGCGAATCCGCGCGCAGGATTACAACCGGCTCATGGCAACATGATCATATTGATCAATGGACGCCGCCGCCTGCGGCCGGCGGTGGGCAGCCTGTTCAGGACGCCCGCCGCGCGCCATCCGAAGGAGCCAGTCATGACCTACCAGCTCGACGACACCGACCGCCGCATCATGAGGGCCCTCGACGACGATCCGCGCGCCACGATCATCGCGCTCGCGCAGCGCTGCGGGCTCGCGCGCGGCACCGTCCAGTCGCGCCTGGAGCGGTTCGAGCGGGAGGGCGTCCTGAGGCCGCACAGCGTCCGGCTGGAGCCGGCGGCGCTCGGGCGCGGGCTGTCGGCCATGGTCGCCGCCGAGCTCGACCAGCACCAGTACGACCGGGTCGTCGCGGCGCTCAGCCGCATCCCCGAGGTGCTGGAGTGCTTCGCCCCCGCGGGCGAGACCGACCTGCTCTGCCGCGTGGTCGCGCGCGACCCCGACGACCTCTACCGGGTCGCCGAGGAGATCCGCCTGTGCCCGGGCATCTCCCGGACGCGGACGAGCGTCTATCTGCGCCTGCTCGTGCCCTACCGGACGTCGAGGCTGCTCGACGCGTGAGCCGGCCGCTCAGCCCTTGAGCTCGACCGTGTCGGGGCTGCTGCCCGAGCGCCGGTCGATGTTCAGCCCCGAGATCGCGGCCACGTCCTCGTCGGAGAGCTCGACGTCGAACACGCCGGCGTTCTCGGCCATGCGCTCGGGGTGGGTCGACTTCGGGAACACGACGTCACCCCGCTGGAGGTGCCAGCGCAGCACGACCTGCGAGACGGTCTTGCCGAGCCGCTCGGCGATTCCGGTGAGCACGGGGTCGTCGAGGACGGCTCCGCGCGCCAACGGCGACCACGCCTCGGTGACGATGCCCAGCTCTGCGTGCAGGGCGCGCAGCGGCTCCTGGGTGAGGTAGGGGTTCACCTCGATCTGGTTCACCGCGGGCACGACGCCCGTGGCGTCGATGATCGCGCGCAGGTGCTCAGGCTGGAAGTTCGAGACGCCGACCGCCCGGACGCGGCCCGTCTCCAGCAGCCCGACCAGCGCCCCCCAGGTGGCGACGTAGTCGGTCGTCCGCGGCAGCGGCCAGTGGATGAGGTAGAGGTCGAGCACGTCGAGCGCGAGGTCGTCCATCGTGCGCTCGAAGGCCGCGCGGGCGGCGTCCGGCTCGTGGTACGGGTTGTCGAGCTTCGAGGTGACGAACAACTCCTCGCGCGGCAGCCCGGACGCCGCGAGCGCGCGTCCGACACCGGCCTCGTTGCCGTACATGGCGGCGGTGTCGATGTGCCGGTAACCGAGCTCGAGCGCCGTGGAGACCGCACCCTCGGCGTCCGACGGAGCGATCTTGTACGTGCCGAAGCCGAGTTGCGGGATCCGGACGCCGCCGGCCAGCTCGATCGATGGGACGGTCATCGTCGGACTGTAGCAACAGGCCCAGGACGCGCGGCCGGGGTGAGCGCAGGCGCGTTGGGTGCGGGATGCAGCCTCGGGAGCCCGTGAGCCCCTACGGTCTCCTTGTG
>CALMAD010000359.1 GCA_937859105.1 uncultured Propionibacteriaceae bacterium | reverse complement strand
GTCGGCGCGGGCCGAGACGCCGAGCAACTCCTCGCGGCGGCCGTACGGCCAGGCGACGAGCGCGGCGAAGGTCGCGGTCGTCGAGAGCTGCGGGTTGTTGTCGATGTGGTCGAGCTCCCAGCTCAGCAGGTCGCCGCCGGCGTGCGCGACCGCGGCCGCGAGCAGATCACCGGCCTCGGCGGACGCCAGAAAGGCAGCACCGTCGTCGCTCATGGGACCCCCAGCCTTGCTCACTACGGTCCGGGGGACACCCTAGCGGCAGCGCGGACCGCGCGCCGAGCGGCGTCCGGAGACCCTCGCACACCGGCCCGCACCCCTCACTCGGCGGACGCCTCGGGCAGCGGGCCGCGTCTCTCGACGGCGATGCGCGCGGCGCGGCGTCCGTCGACCTCGGTGACCCGGAGAACGAAGGTCTCCGGCGTCCCGCCCTCGATCTCGGCCGGGCTGAGCACCGCCGCCACCTCGTCGCCGACCGCGGGGAGGCGTCCGAGCTGGGCCATGACGAACCCGGCGACCGTGTCATAGGGGCCCTCGGGGATGGCGAAGCCGGTCTGCTCGCCGAACTCCTCCAGGGTGGTGAGCCCGTCGAGTTCGCCGGGGGACGTGGTCGCCTCGGGCTCGAGGGGCTCGTCGAACTCGTCGGTGATGTCGCCGATGAGCTCCTCGACGAGGTCCTCGATCGTGACGATGCCGGCGGTGCCCCCGTACTCGTCGCGGACGATGATGAGGTGCAGGTTGTTCGCCTGCATGTACGACAGGGCCCGCAGGATCTTCACCGTGCCGGGCAGGGCGTCGATCGGGCGGACGAGCTGGCTGATCGGCGTCTGGCGCTCGCTGGGATCGAGGTCGAAGAGGTCGCGGATGTGCAGGAACCCGAGCACGTCGTCGACGTCACGCCCCACCACCGGGTAGCGCGAGTGCGCGCCCTCCCCCACCTCGCCGAGCGCGCGGTAGGCGGGCAGGTCGCCGTCGAGGAAGTCCACCTCCGTGCGCGGGATCATCGCCTCGCGCAGGCTCACCTGGCCGGCCGCGAACACCTCGTCCACGATCTGCCGCTCGCGCTCGCCGAGCGTGGCCGAGCTGTTCACCATGGCGCGGAGCTCTTCGTCGGTGACCTCCTCGCGCGACGCGCGCGGGTCGCCGCCGAGAACGCGCACGGCCACGTTCGTGGAGACGCCGAGAAACCAGATGACCGGCCGGGCGAGGGTCGCGATCACGCGCACCATCGGGGCCAGTGCGAGCGAGAACGACTCGGAACTCTGCATCGCGAGGCGCTTGGCCGTCAGCTCGCCCAGCACGATCGAGAAGTACGAGATGACGATGGTGACCAGCACCAGCGCGATGGGTCGCGCGGCCGGCTCGGGCAGGCCCCACGAGACGAGGACGGGGGCGAGCTCGTCGGACAGCGTCGCGCCGCCGAACGCGGCCGACAGGAAGCCCGAGAGCGTCACGCCGATCTGGACGGCGCTGAGGAAGAGGTTTGGGTCGCCCGCGAGCGACGCGACGGCCTGCCCGCGCGTGCCCCGCGTGGCCAGTTGCTTCACCTGCGAGTCGCGCAGCGAGACGAGAGCCATCTCCGCGGCCGCGAACACGCCCCCGATGACGATGAACAAGGCGATGAGGAGGATGTTCGTGATCGTGTCGGACACGGCGCCAATGTACCGCCTCGCTCCGCGGCTACAGTGGGCGACCCGGCGTCGCGAAACAGGCGTCCGGGGGTCGCAGGCGTCCGCTGCGACCGAGGGGAATCGGAGGCTTCGAACCATGCGGATCGCGCTGTCACTGGGCTCCGGAGGGGCGCGCGGGTACGCCCACATCGGCATCATCGACGAGTTGAAGGCGCGCGGACACACGGTCGTCGCGATCGCCGGCACGTCGATGGGCGCGCTGGTCGGTGGGCTGGCGGCGGCCGGACGCCTGGAGGAGTACGCCGAGTGGGTCACCGGCATGAGCCAGCGCGACGTGCTGCGGCTGCTCGACCCGGCGTTCAACGCGCCGGGCATCATCCGGGGGCAGCGGGTCATCGACCGGGTCGCGGACATCCTCGAGGGGGCGCGCATCGAGCAGTGCCGCGTCCCGTTCACCGCCGTGGCAACGGATCTGACGACCCAGCGTGAGGTGTGGTTCCAGCACGGCCCGATGGCGACGGCGATCCGGGCGTCGATCGCGATTCCGTCCGCGTTCACGCCGGTGATGATCAACGGACGCCTCCTCGCCGACGGCGGGCTCGTCAACCCGGTGCCGATGGAGCCGCTGCTCGGGACGCCCGCCGACCTGACGATCGCCGTCGACGTCTCCGCGCGCGGGCGTCACGGGGGCACGCATCAGCCGGTGAGCGAGTCGTCCGACGAAGAGGACACCGACTGGCGCGAACGCTTCCGGCGGAACACCGCCGGGCTGCTCGACAGCGAGGCGGTGCGGTCGCTGCTGGCGCTGGTCGGGCGACACCGGGGCGCGGACGGCGACGGTGAGAGTGGCCGCGAGGAGGGCGAGGCGCAGCCGGCGCAGGCGTCCGGCGGGCCGGTGGACGATCTCACGCTGCAGGAGCTCCCCCGTGATCTGCGCCTGACCGACGTGCTGTCGCTGTCGTACGGGGTGTCGGCGGCGATGCTCGGGCGGTTCCGGATCGCGGCGAACCCGCCCGACGTGCTGCTCACCGTCCCGATCGAGGCCGCCGGGGTGTTCGACTTCCACCGCGCGACCGAACTCATCGACCTCGGACGCAGCACCGCCGTCGACGCCTTGGACGCCGCAGGCCTCTAACCCGTGTGCGTTTCTACCTGACGTTCTCCACACTCTGGTGTGGAGAACGTCACACGGTTCAGCGCCGCCGCGAGCCCCACTCCCAGGTGGGCCGGGTCAACAGCCCCTGCCCGGCCACCTCGGTCTCCCCGTGCGGCTTCACCAGCTCGTGGCACACGGCCCCGCCGCCCCCCAGCGCCTCCGCGAGCCCCTCGTGGTGCGTCACCACGAGCACCTGGCCCCGCCCGGACGCCTGCCGCACCAACTCCGCCAACGGCCCCAGCAGCGACGGGTGCAGGGACGCCTCCGGCTCGTTCAGCACGAGCAGCGGCGGCGGCGCCGGGGAGAGCAGCGCGGTCGCCACGCACACGAACCGGAGCGTGCCGTCCGACCACTCGGACGCCTCCAGCGGACGCAGCATCCCCCGTTGCCGGAGCGAGACGGCGAACAGCCCGAGCGACTCCGACACCTCGAGCCGCGCGCCGTCGAACGCCGCCGCCACGGCGTCCGCCAGCGGACGGGCCCACGCGGACTCCAGGATCGTCTGCACCGCGGGCGCCAGGTCGCCGCCGTCGGCGGCGAGGGCGTCCGTTCTCGTGCCCGGGCACGGACGCCGCGCCGGCGCGCCCGCGTCCGTGCGGAACCCGTCGTAGAGCCGCCACCCCATCACCTCCCTCCGGACGGCCGACACCTCGGGGTTGCCCCGCGGGTCGGCGAGCTCGGCCAGCAAGCTGAGGTGCCCGGGCAGCCCGGCCCCCACGCGCGACGCGAGCACGGCCGCCGGCCGCAGCACCGGCCCCGCCCAGATCGCCTCGCGCTTGATCTGCGCGTCGTGGACGAACAGCGACTGCGACGGCGGGGGCAACCCGACGTCGATCAGGTACGAGAACCCCTCGGACGCGAACCCCAGCATCAGGCTCACCGGACGCCGCCGCCCCGCCGTGCCCTCCACCGGCACCTCGCCGCGCTTCATCGCGCCGCTGATCGTCTCGGGCCCCGCCCACAACACCGACGCGAGCCCACCCGCCCTCGCCAGCGCCCCGATGAGCCGTCCCGACGCAGCCTCCCCCAGCAGCGCCAGCGCCCGATACAGGTTCGACTTGCCCACCCCGTTCGCCCCCGTCACCACGGTCAGCTCGCCCAGGGGCAGCACGACGTCGCGCAGAGACCGGTACCCGTGCACCGCCAGCGTCTTCAGCATGGCCGGCACGCTAGCGGCGACGGCTGACAGTTTCGCCGCCACCGTCCCCTTCGCCACCGGGTCCGCTTCGCCACCGCCCTCCGGGCTCCCTCACCCCCCGGACGCCCGCCCCTCCCGCGCCGCGCTACAGTGGCGCCCCGTGATCGACTCATCCCACTGGGTGCTCAACCTGCAATGCGACGACCGGCCCGGCATCGTCCACCGCGTCACGGGCGCCATCGCCGACGCCCAGGGGAACATCACCGAACTTCAGCAGTTCAGCTCCACCGACACCGGCCGCTTCTTCATGCGCGTGCAGGTGCAGTCCGGCTTCGACCGCTCGGTCTTCGAGAACGCCGTCGCGCCGATCGCGGGCAGCCTGGGCGCGACCTGGCACCTCGACTACGTCGGACGCCGCCGGCGCACCCTGATCCTCGCCAGCAAGGCCGGCCACTGCCTGAACGACCTCCTCTACCGCCAGCGCGCCGGGCTGCTGCCGATCGCGGTCGCGAAGATCATGGCGAACCACGACGTCCTGGAGGACCTGGCGAGTTTCTACAGCGTCCCCTTCGAGTCGCACGTCGTGCTGCCCGAGACCAAGGACGCCTTCGAGGCGAAGGTGCTCGACACGGTCGCCGAGTACGACATCGAGCTCGTCGTCCTGGCTCGCTACATGCAGATCCTGTCGCCGCGGCTGTGCGAGGCGCTCGCGGGGCGCGCGATCAACATCCACCACTCGTTCCTGCCCGGCTTCAAGGGCGCGAACCCCTACCGGCAGGCGCACGCGCGCGGCGTCAAGATCATCGGGGCCACCGCGCACTTCGTCACCGAGGACCTCGACGAGGGCCCCATCATCGAGCAGAACGTCGGCCGCACCGACCACGCCGACACCGTCCCCGCCCTGGTCGCGAAAGGTCAGGAGCTCGAGTCGCGCACGCTCACCGAGGCCGTCCGTCTCTACGCCGAGCACCGCGTGTTCCTCGACGACCGCCGGACGGTCATCTTCCGTTGAGAACCGGGGGCGTCCCCCGCCGGGCGACGCCCCGAACCGGACGCCGCGGTTGTCCCCTGAAAAGAGGTGCAGGTTCCTGCCGCGCCCTCTGGACTTTTCTCACTATCTCGTGATTCTCTATGCCGTA
>CALMAD010000358.1 GCA_937859105.1 uncultured Propionibacteriaceae bacterium | reverse complement strand
GCCCACCCGGTCGGCGGATCACTCGCCGCGCAGGACGTCCCCCGGCGTCGCGACGAACGCCTGCCCCTCGCCCGTGACCTGAATCCGCGCATCCTGCGCGGAGATGAACGCTGAACAGCCCTGATCGAGCGGCAGCCGGACGCCGTCGGCGTCCGTCAGCAGCAGCGACCCGCCGGTCACCAGGATGATCCGCGGCGCCCCGTGCGCGGGCAGTTCGTCGATGCCGCGGGCGTCGACCTCCAGCCGCCACACGTCGAACTCCGGGCAGGCCGACGGGTAATCGACGACGCCGTGGGCGACCTCGGTCCCGGCGATGATCTCGGGCTCGGCCTCGAAGTCGAGGACGCGCATCAGTTCGTCCACGGCGACGTGCTTGCCGGTGAGGCCGCCGCGAATGACGTTGTCGGAGTTGGCCATCACCTCGATGCCCGTGCCGCGCAGGTGCGCATGGATGACGCCGTCGGGCACGTACAGCGCCTCCCCCGGACGCAGCGTCACCCGGTTCATGAACAGCGCCGCCAACACGCCCGGATCGCCCGGGAACTGCGCCTGCAGCTCCCGGGCGGTGCCCTGGAGCTCGCGGGCGGCGTCCGACCAGCCGGGCTCGGGCACGGCCTGCTGGATCGCCTCGACGAGCTCGTGCGCGGGGTGCTCGTCGTCCATCACCGACCGCAGCAGGTCGGCGTCCACGGCCGGCCTGGCGAACAGGCCGGCGCCGAAGGCGTCCTCGAACGAGTGGCGTAGCCCGAACTCGTCGAGCACGCGGCCCAGCTCGCCCAACGGCCGGAACCCGACCAGCGCCTGCATCTCCGACAGGGCGACCATGATCTCGGGCTTGGGCCAATCGTCCTTGTAGACCCGCTCCGGATCGTTGCGGGGGATGCCCAGCGATTCCTCGCGCGCGTAGCCGCGCTGGGCGCGCTGGCGCGAGGGATGCGTCTGGATCGACAGCGCGGACGCCGCCGACAAGATCTTCATCAGGAACGGCAGGCGCGACCCGTACACGATGGCCGATTTACCGAGCTGCCGGGGCTCGCGCTCCAGCAGGGCGTCGAGGCTCTCCGCCCCGTCGGCCCCCACCGTCGACGGTGCGAGGGGATGGGCGCCGAGCCAGTACTCAGCCACCGGGGTACCGCCGGGCTCAGTGCCCAGGATCGCCGGAATCGCGTCGGGCGTGCCCCAGGGATAGTTCATCACCGTCCCGTGGATTTGCTGCATTGCGTGGTCCTCTCCGAAGAGATCACGCATCTTATCGTGGCCGCCACTGGGGCGGTTGCACGCCACGGCGCCTCCGGGCACGGATTCCGGACGCCCGCCTCAGCCCCGGGACGCCTCCTGCCGCACCCGCTCCACGAGCTGCATCGCCGCGACGCCGTCGCCGAGCGACACGGCCGGAGAGGCCCCGTGCGCCACGACGTCGAAGAAGTGCCGCTGCTCGCGGATGAGCGGCTCGCCGTTGTCGAGGAACGGGATCTCGGTGGTGCTCGTCTGCCGGAACCGGACGGTGCCCCCGTCGTCCACGAACTCCATCCGCTCCATGCGGTGCACCGACACCTGCTGGCGCACCAGGTCGGCGACCACGACGGCGTCCGGGCAGGTCAGGACGACCTGGCGGTCCTTCATCTGCCCCGCTCGGCTCGCCACGACCAGGCTCGTCAGGCCGCCGTCCGTGGTGAGCAGGGCCGAGCACGTCTCCTGGTTGCCGGCGCCCCACTGGGCCGAGCAACGGGTGATGTGATCGTGGCCGTCGCGCGCCCGGGAGATCGCCAGCAGGAGGTCGAGGTCGTGCACCATCAGGTCGCTCACGACGTCACCCAGGGCCCGGCCGCCGGCCGGACCGACCCTCCGGAACTCCACGTGCTGCGCCTTCGGCGCCCACTTCAGCAACTCCGACACCGCCGAGTTGAACCGCTCGACGTGCCCCACGACCACGCGGGACTCGCTGTCGCGCGCCGCATCGAGGATGCGCTGGGCGGAGCCGAGCTCCTGCGCGACCGGCTTCTCGAGCAGCACGTGGACGCCGCGGTCCAGGAGCGGGAGCACGACCTCCTCGTGCAGGTCGCTCGGCACCGCGACGATCGCGGCGTCGAGGTCGGCCTTGGCGAGGTCGCGTGCGCGGAACCCGTTTCGACGGGCAACCTCTCGCGCCTTGTCCGAATCCACGTCGCCGACGTAGACCTCGCTCCACTCGCGCAGCGCCCGCGCAGTCCGCACGTGGTTGCCGCCCATGACGCCCGCGCCGAACACGCCCAAGACAGTCATCTATGCTCCCCAGCATCAGAAATGGTCCCGCGCATTATTTCACGATTGTTATTCGCGAGGCATCGCCGTTCAGGGGCGGGACCCCCCGCGCGGGGGCCGGGGGCGAGCGCCGCGCCCGTGGCGGACGAGCCGAGCCGCCGAGCCGGGTGTCACCAGCGCACCTCAGGACGTCGGAGACGGTCGCCCAAACCGGCCCGACCGGCGTCGAGTGGTGCGCTGGTGACACCTCGGCCAGCGCAGACCCGCCTCCCGGCCGGGATCAACCAAACCTGCTCACCCGGCATGCTGCGCGGGCGACTCTGACGGCGCGCCTACTCCTCGTCGAAGGAGTTGATCATGAATTGCGCGGCACGAGTGACGTAGTCGCGCAGCTCGTGCTCGTCATCGGGCGCGAGGGCGAGGGAATCGATGGCCGCGTTCATGTGCGTCAACCAGCGGTCGCGCTGCGCGGGCGTCACCTTGAACGGTTGGTGCCGCAGCCGCAGCCGCGGGTGACCGCGCTGCTCGCCGTAGGTCTTCGGGCCGCCCCAGTACTGTTCGAGGAACATCCGCAACCGATCCTCGGCCGGACCCAGGTCCTCCTCGGGGTAGAGCGCGCGCAGCGGCGGGTCGTCCGCGACCCCCTCGTAGAAGCGCCGCACCAGCCGCCGGAACGTCTCCGCGCCGCCGACCCGCTCGTAGAACGTCCGTTGATCTGTCACCCGGCCAGTCTTTCAGACGGGCCGTCCGGACGCCCGCCCAGCCCCCGGCCGGCGATCGCTGCAGGGCGCCCTTGCCCCGCCGCCATCGGGCAGGGATGATCGCGGGTGTCCCTTGCGCCCCGCGGGGCCAGACGACGGAGGAGCAACCATGGAGTGGCGCGACCTGTCCCCCGACGAGGAGCAGACGCTCGCCGCGGTCATCGCCCTGGGGGCCTACCGGACGTTCGAGGGCGCCGACCCGTCGGGCGTCCACGCGCTCACCGGGCAACTGATCGGGCTGCGGGCGACACCGGGGGCGTCCGCATGGCAACTGGCGCTCGATCCGGGCGAGACGACCCCCGTTGACCTGCCTGACGGCCCCCTGCCGGGCCGCTACTTCGACGGCGACGGGCTGGACCACGAGATCGTCGTCTCGGTCACCGACGGGCGCCTCTCGGGCCTCGAACTTGTCAATCACGACGGCACGACACCGACCCGTTGGCCAACCGCGGAGACGGTGCGCCCCTGGGGCTGACCCGATAACGGGCCAAATGCGTCAGCCACGTTACGGTCTCCCACGAGTTCGCCGGATCCCCGGACGCACCCCGATGGGTGTGACAGCATCCCTCCATCCCGCACTCGGGGCCAGAACTGAAAGACGATGGCCGTCCTGGCGGTAGTCGAACGGCCGGACCGATCGTTCGCGCGTCCATTGCCTCCAGGAAGGTCCGCGCCATGAACTTCGCTCAGGGGTTGTCGCTCGCGCTTCTCGGCGTGTGCCTCATCGTGGCGGTCTGGCGCCGCATCAACATCGGCGTGCTTGCGCTGGCGTCGGCGGTGATCATCCTGCTGGCGTCGGGGGCGAGCGTCGACAAGATGTACACCACCTTCCCGGGCAACCTGTTCACGCTGATCGCCGGCGTCTCGCTGCTCTTCGCGCACCTGGAGAAGAGCGGCGCGCTGCGCGCGTTCGTGGACGCCACCTTCCGCACGGTCGGCGACGGGACCTACCTGCTGCCCTGGGCCTGCTTCCTCATCGCGGGGGCGCTGTCGTCGATGGGGGCGTTCTCGACAGCCCCGATCGCGCTCATGGTGCCGGTGGTCGCGTTCGTGTCGGTGAAGTATCCCCGGAGCTTCTTCATCAACGAGTTGGGCGTGGTCATCGGGGCCAACTCGGCGGGCCTGTCGCCGTTGAACCCCACCGGCGCGACGCTCCATCACGCCCTCAGTGAGATCAACGTCGCGAACAACACGTGGGGAGTCTGGGCCATCTCCGTGGCGACCGGCGCGGTCGCCGTCGCGGCCCTGCAGGCGATCGAGGCCATCCGGCGGCGGCGGGGGGCGTCCTTCATCGCGCCGGCGATCCCGAAGGACGCCTCGTCGCCGGACGCCCCCCAGGCCGGCAACCGCACCTACGCCATCGCGTCGGGCTGCATGCTGGGCTTGTTCATGATCGTCGTCGTCGTGTTCAAGTTCGACATCGGGACGACCTCGATGTTGGCCGCCCTCCTGCTGCAGATCGTTTTCAAGCCGAGCGAGCGCGAGCTGATCGCGCGTGTGCCCTGGAACGCGATCCTCCTGCTGTGCGGCCTGCTCACCTACCTCGGCCTGATCAAGCAGATCGGCACGATGGATGTCATCCAGCAGGTCCTGTCCGGCATCACCATCCCCGCGCTGCTCGTGCTGATGCTCGCCTACATCACGGCCCTCTTGTGCAACATCGAGTCGTCGACGATCGGCGTCCTGACGCTGATGGCCCCGATCGTCGGGTCCGCGCTGGGGGCGTCCCCGTCGATCATGCTGATCGTGGCCGCCGTGGCCGCGCCCGCCGCCCTGACGGTGATGAACCCGGTGCACGTCGCCGGCACGCTGATCGTCGCCAACACGATGGAGGACCAGCAGTCCCAAGCTTTCGGACGCCTCTTCGCCATCGCCGTCGGCTGCTCCGTGATCGCACCCGGCATCCTGAGCGCCATCGCGATCGCCACGCTGTAGCGAAAAACGAAGCCGGGCCAGGAGCATTCTCCTGGCCCGGCTTCGTGTGGCGCGCTCGGAGGGATTCGAACCCCCAACCTTCTGATCCGTAG
>CALMAD010000357.1 GCA_937859105.1 uncultured Propionibacteriaceae bacterium | reverse complement strand
GTCGCCGCCGCGTTCACCGGCGTCGCCGCCGCGCCCGCCCGGACGATCCCGTGGAAGGCCGACAGGTAGTCGGGGCCGTTCGGCAGGTCGATCGCCACGGCGTCCCCCGGGCCGATACCCCGGGCCGCGAGCCACGTCGCGAAGGCGTCCACGTCGCGCTTCACCTGGCCGAACGTGCGACGCACCCCGGACGCCTCGTCGAGCACGGCGACCTTCGCGGCGTCCGCGTCGGTGAGTCCTTCCCAGAGGAGTTCGTAGAGGCCGATGTCGGGGACGTCGATGTCGGGCAGGGGGCCTCGGTGCTCCATGGGTTCCTCCTCGAGGCGGGGCGTGCGCACACCCTAGCCGGACCGCCCGGCCGGGCGCTCGTCGCGCCGCCGCCAAGCGGGTAGCGTGCCGCCATGAACGTTGACTGGGCCGCGTTGCTCACGGGGATGGACATTCCCCCGGTCGAGAAGATCGTCCGCACGATCGCGGTTTATCTAGGCATTTTGATCTTGGTGCGCCTCGGCGGCAAGCGGCTGCTGGCGCAGATGAACAATCTCGACCTGGTGGTCGTCCTGCTGCTCAGCAACGTGGTCCAGAACGCGATCATCGGGCCCGACAACTCGCTGGTGGGCGGAATCCTCGGGGCGGTCGTGCTGGTCGCGGCGAACGCGGTGCTGGACCGGGTGGCCCAGCGCTGGCCCCGGATCGAGCGTCTGCTGGAGGGGGGCCCGACGACGATCATCCGCGACGGCGAGGTCGACAAGGCCGCCCTGGCACGGGTCGGCCTCAGCGTTCACGACCTGAACGCCGGACTCATGAAGTCGGGCGCCGACGGCCCGGCCGAGGTGGAGCTGGCCCAGCTGATCCCCGGCGGCGAGTTGAGCGTCGACCTCAAGCGCGACGAGCAGGCCGCCACCCACGGCGAACTGCGCGACGCGGTCGCTGAAATCAAGGCTTACATCGACGCGCAAGGGGGCAGCCGATGAGCGGGGGGCTGGCCGCTCTGCTGGACGACGTCGCGACGATGGCGAAGATGGCCGCGGCGTCCATCGACGACGTGGGCCTGGCAGCCGGTCGCGCGAGCGCGAAGGCGGCGGGGGTGGTCGTCGACGACACGGCGGTGACGCCGCGGTACGTGCACGGGTTCAAGCCCGAGCGCGAGCTGCCGATGATCCGGCGCATTGCGGTCGGGTCGTTGCGCAACAAGCTCGTGTTCATCCTGCCGGTGGCCCTGCTGCTGAGTCAGCTCGCGCCGTGGGCGCTCACGCCCCTGCTCATGCTCGGCGGGACGTACCTCTGCTTCGAGGGCGCCGAGAAGATCTGGGGCAGCCTCGCCGGCCACCAGGAGGAGACGGAGGAGACGGCGGCCGTCCAAGGCGGCGACGCGGAGGAGAAGATGGTCGCCGGCGCGATCCGGACCGATTTCATCCTCTCCGCCGAGATCATGGTCATCTCGCTGAACGAGGTGGCCGAGTACGAGTTCTGGTTGCGGGCCGCCGCGCTCGTGATCGTCGCGATCGTGATCACCCTGCTCGTCTACGGCGTCGTCGGGCTGATCGTGAAGATGGACGACATCGGTCTCCACCTCGCCGGGCGTCCCTCGCCCGCACTGCAAACATTCGGCCGCGGCCTCGTGAAGGCGATGCCGATCGTGATGAAGGTGCTCTCGACCGTCGGCATCGCGGCGATGCTCTGGGTCGGTGGCCACATCATCCTGGTCGGGGTGAACGAGCTCGGCTGGCACCCGGTGTACGAGTTCGTCCATCACGCCGAGGAGGCCGTCGCCCACGCGGTGCCCGGCGGGCTCGGCGGGTTCCTCGGCTGGCTGGTGAACACGCTGGCGTCCGCGGTGATCGGCCTGTTCGTGGGGGCGATCGTGGTCGGCGTGACGCACCTGATCCCCCACAAGAAGAAGGACGCCCACGGCGCCGGCCGGCCGGCGGCCGAGGGCGACCCGGGGGAGGCGTCCGAGAGCGGAGGGGCCCGGTAGGGTGCCGCACATGGAAGCCAACCCGTTCCGTCCGGAGTTGTGGGAGCCCGTCGCCGGGTTCGAGTTCACCGACATCACCTATCACCGCGCGAAGGACGTTCCGGCGGTCCGGGTGGCGTTCGACCGCCCGGAGGTGCGCAACGCCTTCCGGCCGCACACGGTCGACGAGCTCTTCGCCGCGCTCGATCACGCGCGGCAGTCCGCGGATGTCGGGTGCGTCCTGCTCACGGGCAACGGCCCCTCGCCGAAAGACGGCGGCTGGGCGTTCTGTTCGGGCGGCGACCAGCGCATCAGGGGCCGGTCGGGCTACCAATACGCGGCCGGCGAGACGGCCGAGACCGTCGACGAACGGCGGGCGCTCGCGGAGGGCGGGCGGCTGCACATTCTCGAAGTGCAGCGGCTGATCCGGTTCATGCCGAAGGTCGTGATCGCCCTGGTCAACGGGTGGGCGGCCGGCGGCGGGCACTCGTTGCACGTGGTGAGCGACCTGACGCTGGCGTCCGAGGAGCACGCGCGCTTCAAGCAGACCGACGCCGACGTCGGCAGCTTCGACGCCGGTTTCGGCTCGGCGTATCTCGCGCGGCAGGTGGGGCAGAAGGTGGCGCGGGAGATCTTCTTCCTCGGGGAGACCTACGACGCGCAGCGGGCGTATGAGATGGGAACGGTGAACCGGGTCGTCCGGCACGCCGACCTCGAGGACGTCGGTCTCGAGTGGGCCGCGACGGTGTGCGGCAAGTCGCCCACCGCCCAGCGGATGCTGAAGTTCGCGTTCAACGCGATCGACGACGGCCTGGTCGGGCAGCAGGTGTTCGCCGGCGAGACCACCCGTCTCGCCTACATGACGGACGAGGCGGTCGAGGGGCGCGACTCCTTCCTGGAGAAGCGGCGTCCGGACTGGTCGCATTTTCCCTACTACTACTGACTCCCTACTACTACTGACTCCCTACTACTCCTGACGCCGACCGCGAACGGATCGGACTGACGTCGCCCCGGCGTCCTAGAGTGAGGGCGTGGCCAGGGACGAGATCGTGGCGCTGTTCGACGAAACCGGGGCCGTGGTGGGTTCGGCTCCGCGGTGGAAGGTGCGGGGCGAGAACCTGATTCACGGGGCGACCGGTGTGATTGTGCGCGACTCGTCGGGGCGGATCTACGTCCACCGACGCACCGACACCAAGGATGTCTACCCCGGCTACTACGACTTCACGGCGGGCGGGGTGCTGCTGGCGGGGGAGGATCCGCGGGAGGCGGCCGTCCGCGAGGCGTGCGAGGAGCTCGGTGTGGCCGACGTCGCACTGCGGAGCCTGGGCGAGGGCTTCTACGCCGACGAACACACCCGTTACTACGGGTTCCGCTTTGAATGCGTGTACGACGGGCCGATCCGGCACCAAGCCGAGGAGGTCGCTTGGGGCGCCTGGCTCACGCCCGACGATCTGCGCGCCTGGATCGAGGACCCCGACAAGCCGTTCATGCCCGACGCGCTCGCGTTGCTGGGGCAGTTCGTCTGAGTTCGTTCGCAATGCCCGCCGCGGTGGGCAGAGGGGCTGTTCTGCCCTGGATGTCACCAGCACACCACTCGATCGTCGTCCCGGAGTGGAGCCGAGCGCGACGAACGCTGTCGAGTGGTGTGCTGGTGACACCTGCGCTCTCAGCGACGAGGGCGGTGGTTCGTGATCTCAATCGGACGGCCCGTTCGACGCTTCTCAAGACCGCAGCCTCAGCCAGCGGGTGCCCGGCACCGCGCTGGGTCTTCGCCCTCTCAGCGGGGGACGATGCCGATGAACCGTCGTGCCGCCTCGACGCCCTCGACCGCGATCGGCGGGGCGCCGGTGAAGTCCTCGCGCCGCAACAGCAGCCGCCGGCACTCGGCGCGTTCGCCGCGGCGCGCGTACCAGACGCTTCCGTTGGGGCGATACCCCAGCTTCTCGCTCACCCGCAGCGACGCGGCGTTGTCCACGAAGGCCGACGAGGTGACGTACTCGAAGCCGAGATGACCGAACAAGAAGGCCACCCATGCCCGGCGCATCGCGGTGCCGATGCCGCGGCCGTGAAAACGACGTCCCACCCACGAGCCGGTCTCGCCTCCGCGGGTCACGAGGAAGTCGCGCGTCGTGACGCCCTGGACGCCGACGACCTCGCCCTCCCACACCGCGGCGAGGTCGATGGACCAGGCGGCGGGCGTCCAGTCGGTGACGTGCCGCGACCACCATTGCAGGTAGTTGAGGGGCAGTTCGTCGGCGGGCGCGTCCGTCCAGGGGAAGCTGAACGGCATCGTCGCGGGGTCGTGGACGCCGTCGCGCACCACGTCCAGGAGAGCGAGCATCTCGGGTTCGCCGATGCCCCGAAGCTCCAGCGGCCCGCTGGTGATGCGCAGGCCGCGCGGGGGGAAGAGCTCCGGGATCGACGTCACGGCTCCATTGAACCCCAACGGTGCAGCCAGCGGCGCGGGGATGCCTCGCCGTGTGGCCGCCGCGTCACGGGTGGTGGCCTTGTGACAAGGTGGGAGGATGAGTCAGCAGCTGTTGAACTCCGGCGTCGCCGGACGTCTCGAGCCTCTGCCCGCCGCCGACCACCCGGATTTGCTCGCCCCGCCGGTGGCCGACGCGATCCGCTCGCTCGACCTCGACGCCTATGTCGCCGTCATCGACCCCGAGTACGCCGACACCGAGAACCTGTGCGCGCATTACGACGTGCCGCTGGACGCCTCGATCAACGCGGTGGTCGTGCGCGGGACGCGCGCGGGGGTCGAGAAGCACGTTGTCTGCATGACGCCCGCCGACCGTCGCGTGGACGTGAACGGCCTCGTCCGGAAGAAGTTGAACGCGCGGAAGGCGTCCTTCGCGCCCATGGACTACGCCGTCGACGCCACCGGGATGGAGTACGGCGGGATCGCGCCGGTCGGCGTCCCGGAGGACTGGCCGATCTGGGTGGACGCCGTCGCCGCGGACGTCCCGTGGGTGTGCATCGGTTCGGGCATTCGCGGGTCGAAGTTGTTCCTGGCCGGGGCGGATCTCCTTAAGCTGCCGGGAGCCGAGCGCGTCGACGATCTCGCCC
>CALMAD010000356.1 GCA_937859105.1 uncultured Propionibacteriaceae bacterium | reverse complement strand
CGCGTCAGCGTCCAGGACTTCGGCATCGACAACGTGACCGCCGCCGACGGGCTGGCCGTGGGGCGCCCGTCGGGGTTCGTCGGACGCCGCCTGCGCCGGCTGATCTCGGGGTTCTACACCGAGACCGACGAAGAGTTCTTTCGGCTGATCGCCCTGCTGCACGGGGCGGACGGGATCGCCGTCGAGCCGTCCGCGGCGGCCGGATTGCCGGGGCCGTGGCGCGTCCTCGCGAACCGGGAGGTCCGCACGCGCTGCGGCCTCGACCACGACCGCCTGGCCCGCGCGACCCATCTCGCCTGGTTCACCGGGGGCTCGATGGTCCCCCGGCCCGAGATGGACGCCGACCTCGCCCGCGGGGCGGCGCTGCTGGCCGGCTCTGCCGGGACCGCCGCCCCCGAGACGCCCGCCTGAGGGCGCGAGTCCCGGGCCACGCCACCCCGCGGCGAGGCCGCACCCGCGGCGTCCGGCTCACTGGTCGCGGTAGCGCTTCGCCTCGTCGAGCCGAGCCCGCAGCACCGCGGCGGTCACCGTGCCTTGCTTGTACGGCGCGACGTAGGCGGCGGTGTCGCGCTGGAAGCGCCACCCCTCCGCGAGGGGTCCGGCGTCGAGGGTGTCGTAGCCGAGGGCGTCCAAGAACCCGGACGCCTCCCGCTTCGCCTCCTCGTCGTCCCCGGCGATGGGCAGTGTCGTCCGCCCGACGTCGCCGGCGGGGCGCCCGTGATCGGCGAGGTCCGGGAAGTGGATGTTGTTGAACGCCTTCACCACGCGCGACGTGGGCAGGTGCGCCTGCAGCAGCTCGCTCGTGGTCGTGCTCTCGTCGTCCAGCTCGGGGATGCGCCCGTCGCGATCGGGGTAGTAGTTGTTAGTGTCGATGACGACCTTGCCCGCCAGCGGCTCGACCGGCACCTGCCGGTACGCCTTCAGGGGCACGGTCACGACCACCAGGTCGCCCTCCGCCGCCGCCTCGGACGCCGTCGCCGCCCGCGCCCGCGGCCCCAGCTCCTCGACCAGGCCGGCGAGCGTCTCCGGGCCGCGGCTGTTGCTCAGCACGACGTCGTAGCCGGCGTCCACCGCGAGCCGCGCGACCGTGCTGCCGATGTGTCCGCTTCCGATGAATCCGATGGTGCTCATGTGTGCCACAACCGCCGCCGGACGCCCGCCTATTCCGGACGCCCAGCCCACCCGCCGGACGACCGCCGCCTCACCCGTCGACCACGATCGAACTGATGGGCCCCAGCAGCAGGTCGGTGCGGCGTCCGCCCTGCTCGACCGACCGGACGCGCCCGGTCGGCGGCAGGCCCGCAGCCCGGCGTCGGGTCTGCTCCTCGGCGAGCGGCCGCAGGACGCCGTCGACGAACGCGACCGGGTCGACGCCGGCGGCGTCCTGGCCCGTGTGCTCGCGGAACAGGTCCTCGCGGACCGACCGGGCGAGATCCGGCACCGCGAACGCCAGGTTCACCTCGGTGTCGTTGAGCAGCGAGTGCGTGTTGAGGTTCACCGAGCCGACCGTGAGCCAGCGGTCGTCCACGATGCCGATCTTGGCGTGCACGTACACGTGGTGGCCCGGCTCCTCGGACTGGACGGTCAGGGCGAGCAGCCGACGCCCGGCGTCCTCGTCGCGGAGGCGGCTGAGCTGGCCGAGCGTCGCGTCCTGGCCGGTGTGGGCGTGGTCGGGCAGCACGACGACGACCCGGAAGTCGTCGCGCGGCGGCCGCCGCAGCTTCGCCGCGAGGACGTCGACGATCTCCGGCGCCCACAGGAACTGGTTCTCCAGGTAGACGAACCGCTCCGCCGCGCCGAGGGCGTCCAGGTAGGCGCCGAGCGCCCCGAAGTCGCCGTCGGGGGCGAAGCGGTAGACGCGCTCGGGGATCGTCCGGATCAGCCGGGCCGCGATCGTGCCCATCGCCTCCGGCACCGCGGACGCCGGCAGCCGCTCCCCCGTCACCTCGCCCCAGCGCTGCCCAAAATGCGCCACGACGTCGGCCACCACCGGCCCCGTCGCGCGCACCGCGGCGTCGTGCCCGTCGTCGGAGTCGCGGGGCGGGTGACCCGTCGTGTCCCAGCGGTCGGAGCGCAGCGCGGTCAGGTCAAGGCCGCCGACGAACGCGATCTCGTCGTCGACGATCAGCAGCTTCTCGTGGTGGCAGTCGAGCAGGTACTCGTGGGCGTCCAGGGCGCACGTGACGCCGTCGATCGCGTTGAAACCCCTGGCCGCGGCCGCATTGTCGGCGCGCGAGGGATGGATCACCGGCAGCGGCGCCCCGCGCCAGAGCAGCACCCGCGTCCGGACGCCGCGCTCGCCGGCCCCCGCGAGCAGCGCCCCCAGGGTGCGCCGCGTGTCGGCCCGGCTCATCGCGAAGGCCGGGTCCGCGCTCCAGCCGGTGAGGTGGATCGTGCGGCGGGCGCCCTCGATCGCGGACGCCATCGCGGCGAAGGCGTCCTCCCCGTCGATGAGCACCCGGACGTCGTTGCCCTCCCGGACGCCGAACCCGCCCGCGCCGAGCGCCCCGATCGGCGCCTGCGCGCTCAGGTGCCCGGTGCGCCGCAGCCGCGACACGTGCCTGCGCCGGAAGTGCTGCTCGGCCGCCGCGCCGATCGCGCGGCCGGCGGCGTCCGCGGCGCGACCGATGGGAGTGCGGGGTTCACCCGGCATGCCCGGAGTCTAGGCCGCCGCGCCGCCCAACGGCGCCCGGCCCGGATCACCCCTGCGAGCCGAGGTTGTCCTCCGACACCGACTCGCTGTAGTTCTTGACGCCCTGCTTCTCGGGCTGGGACTCGTCCTCGGTGAACGTCGTCTCCGCGCGCTCGGACTCCGCGCCGCTGCCGCCCTCGGCCGCGGCCCGTTCGGCCTCCACCTTCGGGCCCTCCGCCTTGCTGTCGCTCATGCCGCCTCCTCTCCCAGGCGGCG
>CALMAD010000355.1 GCA_937859105.1 uncultured Propionibacteriaceae bacterium | reverse complement strand
AGGTGTGGTTGACGACCAGGTCGAGGATGATCCGCATCCCCCGCGCGTGGCACTGCCCTGATCGCGCACGTGAACCATGGATCCGATGGCTGGACGCTGTCGTCAACGCCCGATGACGAGCCGTGAATGGCGTCCGCGCTCGTCGACCGTCGCCGGCGTCCAGCGGACCGTGGCCGACCCGGACGCCGCGCTGACGACGTCGCGGACGTACATCCCGCAGCTCGCCAACGACACCGCCGCCCAGGCGCGCGCCAAGGCGACCCTGGAGGCGACGCTGCCCTTGTGGAAGGGCACAAGCACGATCGACGGACGCCTCGACGAGGCCCGCTGGGCGGCCATGGCGTCCTTCATGGCCGAACAGGGGTTGACCAGCAAGCCGGTGGACGCCGCCCAGGCCATCTCCACGCAGCCGCTCGCCTGAGCACCTCGCCTGCGGGCGTCGCGCCCGGCTGAGAACCGGTCCTCGGCCCGGCGTGACCCCGTTATGATGAGGCGCCCGCACCCCAGGAGGCCCTCCCACCCATGTCCGGCATCGCATCGCCGCGCGTCGTCCCCGATTGGGACGACTACTTTCTCGGCATCGCCGACGCCGTCGCCCGGCGAGCCAAGTGCACCCGGCGGGCTGTCGGGGCCGTGCTCGTCCACGACCGGCGCATCATCGCGACCGGGTACAACGGGGCGGCGCCCGGGCGTCCGGATTGCCTGGAGGGCGCGTGCCCGCGCGGGCAACTCGGCTACGACGTCGTCCCGGGGCTCGGCGACTACGACCGGCCGGGGACGGCCGGGTTCTGCATCGCGATCCACGCCGAGGTGAACGCGCTGCTGTTCGCGACGCGCGACACGAAGGGCGCGACCGCGTACATCACCGACCCGCCGTGCCCGGGCTGCCGCAAGGCGCTGGCGGCGGCGGGCATCGTCCGTGCCGTGTGGCCGGACGGGGAACTGGACGGTCAGGGGCTCGTCACGTGGGCATGAATCGATCGCGACACGGGGTCGGCAAGAACGACGGCAACTTGTCACCCGCGCGGGGGCGTCAAAGGGGCGTGTCGCCTAGACTGTCGGGGGCTGAGTGATCGTCATGCCCGAACGGAGAATGGTGAGCGTCGAACGAACAGGCACCGGTGCCGAGTCCGACGACGCCCTGGAGCCGACGTCCTTGCTGCCGGCCGTTGACGTCACCACCACGGGTTTCTCGCGCTGGATCGACAGCGCGGTCGCGTTCTTCTGCATCGGCACGGTCGTGCCGGGCATCTCGTCGGCGAGCGAGCAGTTGTCGTCTCTGCATTCGGTCTGGCTGTCCACGATCGGCGGCGGATTGCTGGCGGCGTCCTTCCTGATGCCGGTGTACGCGTGGTCGCGCCGCGGCGTCCGGCCGATCGCGGCCCTGTACGCCGCGTTCGTGCTGCTCGGGCTCGTCACCTGGCCGCTGGCCTGGCAGCCGGGCGCCCCGAGCGCCGGGACGCCGTGGCTGTGGCTCTGCCTCGGCCTGGGCACGATCTGCGCGGCGCTCGCCACGACGATCCGCATCGCGGTGATCTACGGGTCGGTCGTCACGCTGGCGTTCTTCCTGCTCAGGCTGACGCCGAGCGGCGGCTCGGCCGGGCTGGTGCTCGCGGCGCAGGACGCGCTGATGCTCGGCGTCCAGCCGGGCGCGCTGCTGCTCGTGCTGCACCTGCTGCGCCGGGCGACCCGCGCGCTCGACAACTCGCTGGTGCGCGCTCAGGCCGAGTGGGTTCAGGCGGCCGTGAGCCAGGCGCTGGTCGACGAACGTCGGCGCCTCGACGCGCTCGTCCACGACGAGGTCATGACCACGCTGGTCGCCGCGGCGAAGAGCGGCCCGGGGCACGATCCGGCGCTGGCCGCGCAGGCGCAGTCCACGATCGCGAGCCTCGAAAGCGCCGACGTCGGGGCGGAATCGACGGCCGACGTGCCGGCCGAGCAGGTCGTCCAGCTGATCGCCGACGTGATCGCCAGCGTCTGCCCGCGGGCCGTCGTGCACGGCCAGATCCCCGAGCTTCCGGTCGCGGTGCCGCACCGCAGCGTCCGCGTCCTCACCCAGGCGGCCCGCGAGGCGGCGCTGAACGCGGAGAAGCACGCGCGGGCGTCCGAGGTGACGGTCGAGCTCGTGGTGTCGACGTCCGTGCGGCGCGTGAACGTCATGATCGACGTGTCCGACGACGGCATCGGATTCGACCTCGACCAGGTGCCGGCCGAGCGGCTCGGCATCCGGGTGTCGCTGCACGAGCGCATGAAGACCATCGGGGGGTCGGCGTCCGTGCGCTCGACCGTGGGCGAAGGCACCTCGGTGCGGCTCACCTGGTCGGGCGAGCGGCCCAAGCCGGTGGTGACGCAGCGCTACAACTCGGTCGAGCACCCCGACGATCACCCGCTGCTCTCGCGCCTGCAGGCGCGCCCGTTCACCTTGCTCGCGCTGGGGTTGCTCTCGCTGTACCTGCTGGTGGGCGTGGGGTCGCTGGGCGCGCTCGAGCAGCCGATGCTGGGCGGGGTCGCGCTGGTCCTGACGGTCGTGTCGGTCGCGCTCGGCCTCGCGGGGTTCGGACGCCGTGAGTTGCCCGCCTGGCAGGCCTGGGCCGTGGTCGGGGGCACGCTGGCCATCACCGTGCTGAGCCTGCTGGCCATGCCGCGCGGCGCGTGGCCCGGGCACACCACCTGGTTCGCCGGAGCCGTGATGCTCCTGCTCGTGATGCTGATGATCCGCGGCTACCGCGTCCACGCGTGGGCAGGGGCGGGCGAGTTCGCGCTCGTCGTGCTGGTGGCCGCCCTGGTCGGGCGCCCGCCCTTGTCGCAGGCGCTGACGGTCGGGCTCATGCCCGTCGCCTGGCTGGCCTTGCTGACGTTCCTGTTCTGGTGGTTCGACTCGATCGCGACGCAGATCGAGACCGCGCAGCAGGCGTCCGGGGAAGCGGCGTCCGCGAACGCCGCGGTGTTCAGCAAGCTCGTGTTGCGCGAGGTCTGGCTGACCGATCTGCAGGGGCAGGTCGGTGCGATGTTGCGCAAGATCGGCGACGTCCGGGCCGACCTGACGGACGCCGACCGCGAGGAGTGCCTGCTGATGGAGGGCACGCTGCGCGACGGAATTCGGGCGTCGAACCTCAAATCACCCTCGCTGGCTACGGCGATCGCGCAGGCGCGCCTGCGCGGCGTCGAGGTCACGCTGGTCGACAACCGGGGCTCGCGGCTACCCGACGGGGTGCGCCAGCACACGCTCGATCGTCTCGAAGAAGTGGTAAAGGATGCGACAGGTGGTCGCGTAGTGGCGCGTACAGCGCCCGAAGGATACGACGACGTTGTTACTATCCTGCGTGTCGACCCGGCAGGGGAGACTCAGTTGACCACCATCGATACCCACGGAACGATCGCGACGAGTACTCCATGACTGAGAAAAATCCCCCCATCAAAACAGCCATCATCGACGATCACGAGGCCATCCGCGTCGGCATGGCCGCGGCCCTGGCCGCGAAGCCCGACGATCGCGTGACCCTCATCGGCACGGCGGAGAACGTCGTGGACTTCCTCTCCGGGCCGACGGACGCCGAGGTCGTGCTGCTCGACCTCCAACTGGCCGACGACTCCGATCCGAAAGACAACGCCGAGGCCCTGCGCGCCGAGGGGTACAAGGTGCTGGTGTACTCCATCGCCGACAACACCCGGCTGCTGCGCCGCGCGCTCGCGGGCGGGGCGGAAGGCGTGTGCCGCAAGGCCGAGCCCATCGCCCAGACCATTGACGCCATCGTCGCGGTCGCGGGTGGGCAGCACGTGATCAGCCAGGAGATCCTGGCCGCGATCGAGGGCGACAAAGACTACGTCGCCGCCAGCCTCGGCGCCCGCGAGCGGCAGGTGCTGAGCCTGTACGCGGCCGGCCTCGAGATCCCCGAGGTGGCGCGCAAGCTCTACATCACCGAGAACTCGGTCAAGGAGTACCTGAAGCGCATCCGCGCCAAGTACACCCAGGTCGACCGGCCGGCGGCGTCCAAACTGGAGCTGTTCCGCCGGGCGATCGAGGACGGCATCGTGCCGCCCGTCGAGCCGATGCAGTAGCCGGGCGGCCAGGGCTGACGCCGGCGAACG
>CALMAD010000354.1 GCA_937859105.1 uncultured Propionibacteriaceae bacterium | reverse complement strand
CTGGTACCACAAGGAGATCTACGACTTCCACACCGGCGACTTCATCAACCACGCGGCGCACCCCTACGACGCCCATCCGGCCGGCTGGCTGCTCATGCTGCGCCCGATCGGCATCGACGCGGTCAACGACATCCGCCCGGGGACGGACGGCTGCGTCGGCCCCGAGAACTGCCTGCGCGTGATCAGCGGCATGGGGACGCCGATCCTGTGGTGGCTCGCGCTGCTGGCCCTCGTCGTCGCCGCCGTCTGGTGGCTCGCCGGGCGCGACTGGCGCTTCGGCGTCCCCGTGCTCGGCGTCCTGAGCGCGTGGCTGCCGTGGTTCTTGTACACGTCGCGCCCGCTGTTCTTCTTCTACGCGATCACGATCATCCCGTTCTCGGTCATCGGGCTGAGCATGGTGATGGGGCTGATCCTGGGCCAGCCCCGCGCGCCCGGACGCCGCCGCGGCGGCATCGCCGTCGGCCTCGCGGTGGCGCTGGTGATCGTGAACTTCGGCTACATCTACCCGGTCCTCACCGATCAGTTGCTGCCCTACCACCAGTGGCTCGCGCGCATGTGGCTGCACTCCTGGATCTGACCCCAGATCCGCCCCCCGCTTGAGTTTCGGGGGTGAGGTGCCACCCTCCCCGGGGACCCCACCCCGGGGTTAGCGAACCGTGACGTTTCCGGGTCGGGATTGTGATCCGTGCAACGACATATCCACGGTAGGTTGTCCATCGCCGGGCTTGGACAAGCATGGACGACCAGTCCGAGGCGGAGGGGGGCTGAAGCCGTGGGCATCGCACGACGGGCGACCGTGGCCGGTCTCGCGGTCCTGCTGGCCGTCGCCGGGTGCACGCCCGGGGGGTCCGATCCGCTGCCCACCCCGCCCCAGCTCACCAGCAACGCCACGCTCGTCACCAACGCGCAGGATCCGGCGACCCTGCGCGACGGAGGGCAACTCCGCATCCCGGTGACGCGGCTCCCGGCGTCCTGGAATCCCTGGGCCGCCGACGCGACCAGCGACACCGACGAGATGGTGGACGCCGTCCGTCCGCACTACCTCGTCTACGACGCCGCGGGCGACGCCCGGCCGAACCCCGACTTCGCAACGGCGGCGTCCGCGACGCACGACGGGCGCACTGTCGTGACGCTCGATCTGAACCCGAAGGCGGTCTGGGGCGACGGCCGCCAGATCACGGCCGACGACTGGGTGGCGTCCTGGCGGGCGTTGTCGGGCCGGGTGCCCGGCGTCCGGGCCCAGGCGAGCGACTGGCGTCGCGTCGCCGACGTGCGCGCGGGCGAGGGCCCGCTGCAGGTCGTGCTGACGTTCGCCTCGGTCGACCCGGATTGGTCGCGGGTGCTCGAGCACGGCCCGCTGCCCGCCGACGGGGTGAAAGACGCGGCGGCGTTCAACGCCTCGTGGGCGTCCCCCGACAGCGCCCGCTGGGCGGGGCCGCTCCGCATCGCGCACGTGGATCGCCTGCAGGGCGTCGTCACGCTGGAGCGCAACCCCCGCTGGTGGGGTGCGAGGCCGCGGCTCGACTCGGTGATCTTCCGGACGATTCAGCCCGAGGCGCTGCCCGCCGCCTTCTCCAGCAACGAGTTCGATCTCTTCGACGTCGGGCTGTCGGAGTCCGCGCTGACGCTGGCCCGCTCGACGGACGGGGTGACCGTCCGCGCGAACCTGGGCGCGACCGCCCGCCGGCTCACGCTGAAGGAGGACGACGGCCCGCTGCAGGAGCTGCCGGTGCGGCAGGCGATCGTCCGGGCGATCGACCGCGACCGGTTGACCCGCACGGTGCTGGAGGACGCGGGGGGCGAGGGCGCCGTCTGGAGCAATCACCTGCTGCTGACGAACCAGGCCGGCTACACGAACCAGGCCGACGCCACCGGGCTCACCTACGCCCCCGACCAGGCCGAACGGCTGCTGCAGGACGCCGGCTGGGTCCTCGGCGGCACGAACGGCTCGATCCGGGCCAAGAACGGCCGGCCGCTGTCGCTCACCCTGACCGCCGACCCCGGCGACGCGCAGGCAGCGGCCGAGGCGTCCCGCATCACGGCCGATCTCACGGCGGTCGGTGTCCAGGTGCGGCCCGTATCGGGGGGCGGCGACCTGAGCGTCGAGCGCGTCACGCTGTCGCGCTACCCGTTGGAGGACGCGGCCGCGTCGCTGACGCACTCCGACTCGGAGAAGGATCTGGCGCGGCGCATCGCCGACGAGCCCGACCCGATCGCGCGCAACGCCCTCGCCACGCAGGCCGCGGCGCAGCTCTGGCAGCAGGCGGACACGATCCCGCTGTACCAAGAGCCCCAGGTCGTCGCCGTCAAGAACGGGCTGGCGAACGTCGGCGCCGACGCGCTGGCGTCCACATCGTGGACCGCGATCGGCTGGACGCGGTAGCGGGCACCCCCGGGGAGGCGGGCGTCCGGGCGCGAGCGTTGTCGACGGCCGGGACGCCGCGTCAGCGGCTGGACCGTACGGCCGTCACCCGGCCCCGAGGCCTACGCTCTCCCCCGGCGTAACCGGCGAGAGGGGAACGGACGATGGCCTTCTGGAAGCTGCACAAAGACGGGTCGCTGGCCCCCGGAGAGGTGGTCGCCCCCGACGAGCGGCTCTCCTGGGGCAAGACCGTCGGTCTCGGCGCCCAGCACGTCGTGGCGATGTTCGGGGCGACGTTCGTGTTCCCGCTGCTCATGGGGTTGAACCCGCAGCTCGCGGTGATGATGTCGGGCGTCGCGACCCTGATCTTCCTGGCGGTCGTGCGAGGTCGGGTGCCGTCCTACCTGGGCAGCTCGGCGTCCTTCGTGGGCGTGGCGACCGCGATCTACGCGCGCGGCGGCAACCCGTCGCACGTGTCGGGCGCGATGCTCTGGGTCGGGGTCACGCTGCTGGTGGTGGGCCTGATCATCCAGGCGGCCGGGTCGCGGGTGATCCATCGGGTGCTGCCGCCGGTCGTGACGGGGGCCGTCGTCATGCTGATCGGGTTCAACCTGGCGCCGGTCGTCGCGAAGACGTACTGGCCGCAGGATCAGTGGATCGGCCTCATCGTGATGCTGATCGTCGTGGTGCTGAGCGTGGGCGTCCGGGGGTTCGTGGGGCGCATCGCGATCTTCGTGAGCCTCGTGATCGGGTACGTGCTGAGCTGGCTCGCCGACCTGGTCTTCGGGCCGATCACGTCGTATTCGGCGTCGGCCGACGCCGTCACGACGCATCTGCGGGTCGACTGGAGCGGGGTGGCGTCCGCGGCGTGGATCGGGCTGCCGCCGGTGTCCGACCTGGCCACGTGGCGGCTGCACGCGACGACGAACGTCGTGGGGTTCCACGCACCCTCGTTCGATCTGGCGTTCACGCTCATCGCGCTGCCGGTGGTGATCGCGCTGATCGCCGAGAACACGGGGCACGTGAAGGCGGTCGCCGAGATGACCGGCGCGAACCTCGATCGCGAGATGGGCAAGGCGATCGCGGCCGACGGCGGGGCGTCCGTGTTGGCGACGGCGCTGGGCGCCGGCCCGACGACCACGTACGCCGAGAACATCGGCGTGATGGCGGCGACGCGCGTCTACTCGACGGCGGCGTACGTCGTGGCGGCGGTGGTCGCGATCCTGTTCGGGTTCAGCCCGAAGTTCGGGGCGGTGATCTCGGCGACGCCCGGGGGCGTGCTGGGCGGGATCACGGTCGTCCTGTACGGCATGATCGGCCTGCTCGGCGCGAAGATCTGGAAGGAGAACCGCGTCGACTTCGGCAATCCGCTCAACCTGGTGCCCGTGGCCGCCGGCGTGATCATCGGCATCGGGGACGTCACCCTGCGGATCACCGACGGCTTCGCGCTGTCGGGCATCGCGTTCGGGACCATCGTCACCGTCGCCGTGTACCACCTCGCCCACGCGCTGGCCCCCGCCGAACTCACCGAGGACGCCGACGGCGCGGTGCTGATCGTCGATCGTCCGGGGGCGTACGACGCGGAGAGGTGACGCCGCCGGCCCGCTCCCGGGCCGGGTTCACCGGGTCCGTGTGACATTCTCCACACCAGGGTGTGGAGAATGTCAGGTAGAAACGTCTCAGGACGCCGTCCGCAGCGCGCGCAGAGCGACCACGGCAGCGACCGTCAGCACCGCCACGGCGATCCACGACGTGTAGAGAACGCCGGAGTCGAACGCCTCCCGGGCCGAGCTCAGCAGCGCCTCCGCGCGGGCCGGGTCGAGGCGTCCGGCGACGTCGGTCGCCCCGCCGAGGGTCTGGCCGGCGGCCGCGGCGTCCTGGGGTGCGAGCCCGTCCGGCACCGCGACCCGGGTCGTGTAGACGGCCGTAAGCACCGACCCGAGAACCGCGGTCCCGAGGACGGACCCCACCTCGTACGCCGTCTCCGAGATCGCGGACGCCGCCCCGGCCTTCGCGGCCGGCACGCTGGCCAGGATCAGGTCGTTCGAGATCGTCTCGGCCGCGCCCGAGCCGAGGCCGATCAGGATGAAGGCGGCCATCAGCCCGGCGTCCAGCCACCACCCCTGGGTCGCCAGGACGACCACGTACCCCAGCGCGTTGATCGCGATGCCCCCGGCGACCACGCGCGAGGGCCGCACCCGCTCCACGACGCGCACGACCAGCAGCCCCGCGACGGCCGTCGCGACGGTGCCGGGCAGCAGGAAGAGGCCGGCCAGCATCGGCGACATCCCGCTCGAGAGCTGCAGGTGTTGCGCCGCGAAGTAGAAGAAGCCGACGAGGGCGAACATGCTCAACAGGTTCGCGAACACCGACCCGCTGAACACCGGGTTCGTGAACAGCCGGACGTCCAGCATGGGGATCTCACGCCGGAGCTGCCGCCGGACGAACGTCACGCCACCCAGCACGCTCACCGCGAGCGCGACCGCCGCGGCGGCGTCCGGTCCGACGCTCGAGAGGTGCTTGATCCCCCACACCAGCGGGGTCATCGTGGCCAGCACCAGCCCGATGCTCACCACGTCGATCGGCCCGGGCCGCGGGTCGCGCGACTCCGGCACGAGCAGCGGCCCGAGCACCAGGAGCGGCACGAGCACCGGCGCGGCCATCCAGAACACGGCCGGCCAGCCGAAGTGCTCCAGCAGGAACCCGCCCAGGATCGGGCCGAGCGCCGCCCCGCCCGACATGCCGGCGGCCCACACGGCGATGGCGATGCGGCGCTCGCGCGCGTCGACGAAGACGTTGCGGATCAGCGACAGCGTCGCCGGCATCAGCATGGACCCGAAGACACCCATGGCCGCGCGGGCGACGACCAGCCAGGACGCCGAGGGCGCAAACGCGGCGGCCGCCGAGACGGCCGCGAACCCGCTCGCGCCGATGAGCAGGAGGCGCCGGCGTCCGATGCGGTCGCCCAGGCTCCCCATCGGCACGAGCAGGCCCGCGAGCACGAGCGGGTAGATGTCGACCATCCAGAGCACCTGGATGCCCGTCGGGCGCAGCGCCTCCGAGATCGCGGGGACGGCGAAGGCCAGCACCGTGTTGTCGACCGCCACCAGCACGACCGGAAGCACCAGCACGCACAGGGCGGCCCAGCGTCGGCGCGTCGACAGGCCTCCTCCCGGCGCACTCGCCGCGCGCGTTGCCGACAACATCGCTTGCCCCTTTCATGAACGAGACGGCCCGTGACTGAACCGTCCGGACGGTACAGTATCGTCATGACTGCTGGACTGTCGATTCCATGAGCGCGCGCGACAACATCCTGCGGGCGTACGAGGAGATCCTCATCGCCGGCGGCGAGCGCGCCGCGACGCTGGACGCCGTCGCCGCGAAGGCGGGCGTCTCGAAGGGCGGATTGCTGTACCACTTCCGCAGCAAGGAGGCGCTGGCGAACGGGCTGTTCGAGCGGCTCGACGCCCTCGCGGACGCCGACCTCGCCACAATGGCGACCGCGCCCGAGGGGGCGTCGGTCTACTACGTGCGGACGTC
>CALMAD010000353.1 GCA_937859105.1 uncultured Propionibacteriaceae bacterium | reverse complement strand
GCACCCAGGTGTTCAACGTGCCGACGTCGGTCGGGAACGCGACCTGGGCGGTGACCGTGCGCCTGCCCAGCGGCTACTTCGAGCCCGGCGAGGCGCAGCGCGCCTACCCGGTGCTCATGGCGGGGCACGGGATGCCGGGCTCGACGCGGCAGTTCCAGTCGGTGATCGACATGGCCACGGTCGGCGACCAGGCCGTCTCGCAACGGAAGATCGCCCCGTTCATCACCGTCGTGCCGAGCCTGATGCCGAACGGGAAAGACACCGAGTGTGTCCACGGCCCCGGCGGCGACACCCAGGTGAAGACGTGGCTGGCCCGCGACGTGCCCGCGTCCGTCGCCGAGCGGCTGCGCGTCGTGCCCCAGCGCAGCGGCTGGGCCTGGCTGGGCTTCTCGGCCGGCGCCTGGTGCGGGTCGATGGTGACGATGCGGCACCCCGACAGGTTCTCGGCGGCGGTGAGCCTGGGCGGCTACTTCCGGCCGGCGTGGACGTCCAAGCCGCCGCTCAGCGCGCAGCAGTTGGCCGGCTACGACCTGGTCGCGCTGGCGAAAACCAAGCCGCCGCGCGTCGCGCTCTCCGTGCGTTCGACCAGGAAGGACGCCTCGTCCTGGGCGAGCACGAAGCCGTTCCTGGAGAGCGCGCGGGCCCCGATGTCGGTCACCGCCGCCATCGACTCCGCGGGCGGGCACAACTTCAGCGTCTGGCGTCCACAGGTGCCCAAGGGGCTGGCCTGGCTGGGCGCCGGCGTCCCGGGGTTCAAGCCCTGAAACCCCGCGGGGGTGGCCCCAGCCCTTGCCACGAGTGATGAGATGGTGAGTATGACCGATCATTCGCTCCCACAGGATGTGCCGAACCAACTGTTCATCGACGGCCGCTGGGTCGACGGCTCCCGGGGTACCTTCGCCGTGGAGAACCCCGCGACCGGCGAGGTGCTCGCCGAGGTGGCCGATGCGAGCGTCGAGGACGGCATCTCTGCCCTGGACGCCGCGGTCGCCGCCCAGGATTCCTGGGCCCGCACGCCCGCCCGGACGCGAGCCGAGATCCTGCGCGCCGCCTTCGAGCTCGCGCGGCAGCGTTCCGACGACCTGGCCCGCGTCATGACCCTCGAGATGGGCAAGCCGCTGGCGGAGTCGCAGGGCGAGGTGACCTACGGCCTGGAGTACCTGCGCTGGTTCTCCGAGGAGGCCGCCCGCATCGACGGCAACTATCGCCCCTCGCCGGAGGGCAATTTCCGCCAGCTCGTGACGAAGCGTCCGGTGGGGCCGTCGCTGCTCATCACCCCCTGGAACTTCCCGCTCGCCATGATCACGCGCAAGGTCGCTCCGGCGCTCGCGGCCGGCTGCACGGTCGTCGTCCGTCCGGCGGGCCTGACGCCGCTGACGGCCCTGCTGTTCCTTAAGACCATCGAGGACGCCGGCGTCCCGGCGGGCGTGGTGAACCTGATCACCTCGCGTCAGCACGACGTGACGGACGCCCTTCTCGCCGACCCGCGCCTGCGCAAGCTGTCGTTCACCGGCTCGACGCCGGTCGGCAAAACGCTGCTCAAGCAGGCCGCCGACGGCGTCCTGCGGACCTCCATGGAGCTGGGCGGCAACGCCCCCTTCCTGGTCTTCGAGGACGCCGACCTGGCCGCGGCCGCCGAGGGCGCCCAGCTCGCCAAGCTGCGGAACATGGGCGAGGCCTGCACGGCCGCGAACCGGTTCATCGTGCACGAGTCGGTGGCCGACGAGTTCGGACGCCTCCTCGCAGACAGCTTCTCGGGGCTCAGCGTCGGCGACGGCCTGGAGGGCCACGACATCGGCGCCCTCGTCAACGCGGACGCCCGCGACGGCATTCACGAGCTGGTGACCGAGGCGACGTCGGCCGGCGCCACGGTGCTCACCGGCGGCGAGCCCGGAGACGAACCCGGTTGGTTCTACCCGCCGACGGTGCTGACCGGCGTCGGCCGGGACGCCCGCGTCGTCACCGAGGAGATCTTCGGCCCGGTCGCCCCGATCGTCACGTTCGCCACCGAGGAGGAGGCGTTCGCCCTGGCCAACGCGGCGTCCGTCGGGCTGGCCGGGTACGTCTACACGCGCGACCTGAAGCGGGCGCTGCGGGCGTCCGAGCTGCTGCAGACGGGCATGATCGCGATCAACCAGGGCGTCCTGTCGAACGCCGCG
>CALMAD010000352.1 GCA_937859105.1 uncultured Propionibacteriaceae bacterium | reverse complement strand
GCCGGCCCCCCGCTGGTTCCTCCGCGAGAACAAGTGGCGCGCCGCCCGCTACGGGCTGGACGCCGAGATCGTCCAGCAGGGCGAGCGCCGCGCGCTGCGCGACTCGATCGCGGACTGGTGGGGACGCCTCGCCCCGCTCGCGGACGAGCTCGGCTGCCGCGCCGAACTCGACCTGACCGGACGCCTGCTCGACGAGGGCCCCAGTTATGTTCGGCAACGTACAGTCGCTTCTCAGCACGGCGGCTCGCTGGAGCCCGTCGTCGACGCCCTTGTGCACGAGACCATCACCGGGAGACCCACGTGAGCGTGAAGCCGTTCTGCCTGATCACCATCCGCGACTCCGACGAGGTGGCGGACGCGGAAGCGGCGTCCGTCCGCGCGTTCGGTGGCCTGGCGCCCGGGGAGCTGGTGCAGGTGCGCCCGGAGATCACCCCGCTGTCGCAACTGCGGCTCGACGACTACTCGGGCATCATCGTCGGCGGCAGCCACTTCAACGCGAGCGACGAGGTGAAGGACGACGAGCAGATCGCGATCGAGGCCGACCTGGGGCGCATCGTCGACGAGTCGATCGAGCGTGATCATCCGCTGCTGGGGGTCTGCTACGGGCTCGGGTTCGTCGCCCGCCGGCTCGGCGGCACGGTCGACAAGCGGTTCGGCGAGAAGGCCGGCGTCACCACCGTCGAGGTGACCGCGCACGGCGAAAACGATCCTCTGTTCGAGGGCCTGCCGACGTCGTTCCTCGCGTTCACGGGCCACAAGGAGGCGTGCTCCCTGCTGCCCGATGACGCCGTGCTGCTCGCGACCGGGCGGGCCTGCCCCGTCCAGGCTTTCCGCGTTGGCAAGCGGGTTTACCTCACCCAGTTTCACGTGGAACTGGACGCCGGCACCCTGGAGCAACGTATGCGCATTTATGCAGATTATGGATACTTCCGGCCCGAGGAGCTCGAGATGCTCGTCGAGGAAAACCACAGCGCCGGCGTCGGCGAGGAGCCCCGCTCGATCATGGCGCGCTTCTGCAGCGTGATGCGCGAGGAGCGGGAGGAGTCGTGAGGGCGGTCGAGGTCGGCCATCAGGCGTCCGAGCCGTCCTCCCGCTAGCTAGCGGCCGTTCTCCAGCCGGGCGAGGAACGACGGACGCTCCAGCACGGCCCGGTTCACGACGAAGCGCGGGGCCTCGCCGCGCGCGACCGCGAGCACGGCGTCCACGCAGCTGGAGCCGTTGCCGAGACTCATCTCCGACGTCCACGCGAGGCTGTGGGGCGCGAGCGTCACGTTCGGCAAACGCTCGATGCCGGAGGTGGGCGGCTCGCTCTCGAAGACGTCCAGCCCGGCCCCGGCGATGAGCCCGTCGCGGAGGGCCGCGACGAGGGCGTCCTCGTCGACGAGGGGGCCGCGCGCGACGTTGACGAGGACGGCGTCCGGGCGCATGCGGGCGAGGAACCGCTCCCCCACCAGGTGAAACGTCTCGGGGGTGAGCGCGGCCATCACGACGACGGCGTCGCTGTCGGCCGCCAGCGCGTCGGCGTCGACCAGCCGGACGCCGAGCTCGGCCGCCCGCTCCGGCGGGCAGAACGGGTCGTGACCGAGCACGGTGACGCCGAACGGGGCGAGCAGCCGGACGAATTCCGCCCCCGTGTTGCCCACCCCCACCAGCCCGACGGTCGCGCCGGTGAGGCCCCGGCCCATGTGCAGAGCCCGCTCCGCCCAGCGGCCCTCGCGGACCAGCCGATCCTTCGTCACCGAGCGGTGGAGCACGCTCAGCAGCAGGGTGAGCGCCGCCGTCGCGACCGGACGCCGCGCCCCGTCGGGCGTGATCGTGACCGCGACATCGCGGGCGGTGCAGGCGTCCAGGGCGACGGTGTCGTAGCCCACACCGAAGCGCGCGAGCAGCAGGGGCCGCGGGACGCCGTCGGCGAACGAGGACTCCGTCACCGCCGGCGCGGCGAAGATGACGGCCGAGTAGGGCGCGAGGTCGGCCGGCTCGAACGCCGGGACGTCGCGAGGCAGATACTCCCACCGCACGCCGGCCTGCTCGAGCCGGCCGAGACCGATGTCTCCCCACAGATTGCGGCCGTCCTCGCCCAGGAAGTCGCGCGAGACGCCGACGGTGCAGGTCATCGCGGCCTCAGAAGACCGCGACGGGGTTGACCGGCGAACCGGTGCCGCGCGGGACGTTCAGCGGGGCCACCGTCAGCATGAACGAGTAGCGCCCCTCTTCAGCGCACGCCTGGGCGAGCTCTTCCAGATCGAGGTTGTCGAGCAGGGGGACGCCCATCGCCGTGATGGCGAGGATGTGGATCGGCGAGTGGATGCCGGGCGTCGGGGAGGGCCGGACGTCGGAGTCGCCGTCGCCGCCCAACAGGGCGATCTTGCGCTCGGCGAGGTACGGCATGGCGTCCACGTGCAGGCCGGCGCTGGCGCCCGACGGATCCCACGGCCCGACCTCCGCGCGACGGCGGAAGTGGCCGTCGCGGATGAGCACGGCGTCCCCCTCCTCGATCTCGACGCCGCAGCGTTCGGCGCAGGCGATGACGTCGTCGCGGTGGAACGCGGTGCCGGGCTCGACCCAGGGCTTGCCGGAGAGCAGCGCGAAGTCGAGCAGGACTCCGCGTGTCACGAGGTGCCGAAGGTCGGCGACCGCCCCGAAGTCGGTGCCGGTCGCGTGCACGGTGTCGCGGCTGACGTGGCCGTCGAACAGCTCGCCGCGGTAGGCGATGTGGGCGAGCGCATCGAGGTGGGAGGCGGCCTTGCCGTGGAAGTTGATGCCCAGGAAGTCTTTGTTCGTGGACGGCTCGGGCGCCTCGCGGTCGCCGAGGTCGACCATGTAGTGCAGGGCCGGATCGGGGTTGTCGACGCCGCTGGTGATGTTCCACGGCAGGGTCATCTGCGCAGTACGCCCCGAGCGCACCTCGGACGCCGCCTGCCGCACCTTGTCGGGCGTCACCCTCTGCCAGGCACCGCGGGCGGGCTCGGCGTAGGCGCCCCACGCCTTCACCTGCTCGAAGATCTCGTCGAACTGCTCGACGGTGACGGCGGGCTCGGTGGACTGGGCGGGTTCGGCGGATGTGGACGCGACGACCGCTCCCGAGTCTCCACACATGGGGCACTCCTTCGTTGGGTGACCCCGTTAGCATATCCAGCATGTTGGTTTCTCTCCAACACTGTGACCGATAGAATGACCTAATGGAGCGAAGCGCCGTCCCCGCCCTCACGCGCGCCATGCGCATCGTGGACGCGCTGTCCGACGCCGGCCAGGTCGGGGCCAGCGTGGCTGAGCTCTCCGGCCAGTTGGGCATCGCGAAATCCACCACGGCCTTGCTGTGCCAGGTGCTGGAGGAAGAGGGGCTGGCCCGGCGCGTCGAAGGCCGCTACCGGCTGGGGCGGCGGTTCCTGGTCCTGGGCGGCAGCTACCTGAACTCGATGGATCAGCTGGGCGAGTTCTACGACGAGTGCCGCCGGCAGCCCATCATCTCGCGCGAGGCCGGGCGGGTCGCGCTGCTCGACGGCACCGACGTGCTCTACATCGCGCGCTACGAGGGCGCGACGCCGAACCGGCGGACGGGGCAGATCGGCGACCGGTTCCCGGCCAGCGTGACCGCGACCGGCAAGGCGATCCTGGCGACCCTGCCGCCCGAGGCGGTGGAAGACCGGTTCCGGGGCAAGGTGTTCCAGCGGTACACCGAGCGCAGCATTCAAAGCCTGCCCGAGCTGATGGCCGACCTGCAGCGGTGCGTCGAGCGCGGCTACGCCGTCGACGACGAGGAGACGAACCTCGGGCTCGTCTGCTATTCGGTGCCGGTGACCAACGTGCCGGGGCAGCCGTCCTCGCTGTCGGTGTCCACCACGATGACGACGCTGCGCGCGTCCGAGGTTGATGTGGACGCCGTCGTCGCCGAGCTGCGCATCCTCGCCGAGACCCTCGCCAACCCCCTGGACGGCCAGACCTACTGACCCCTGGGCGTCTCGAGGCGCCCGTGCCCACCGCCCGGCGTGGACCATGTCACACGCGCCCGGGCACGTCTCGCCGAGGCCGAAACCATGCCGGGATCGCGCACACCGGTTGCGCCACGGTCACGAAAGGGTCAAGGTACTGGAGCACGTCCAATATCTTGGACGCACGGGGTTCGTGCAGCCGCAACGTTGCGCGCGAAACGTAGGGACACTCAATGTCGGAATCTCCTCTCATCGAGATCCGTGGGCTGGTGAAGCAGTTCGGGGCCACGCGAGCGCTCGCGGGCGTCGATTTCACCCTGATGCCGCACAGCATCCATGCGCTGCTGGGGCAGAACGGGGCGGGCAAGTCCACGCTGATCAAAATCCTGTCCGGGCTCTACCCGCCCACGGCCGGCGACGTCCGCGTCGGCGGGCACGCGCTCGGGACGCCGGAGGCGTCCGCCCAGATGG
>CALMAD010000351.1 GCA_937859105.1 uncultured Propionibacteriaceae bacterium | reverse complement strand
GGATGAGGGTGATGTTCGCGGCCTGAAGGCCCTTGGGGCCCTGCTGGACCTCGAACTCGACCTTGTCGTTCTCGTTCAGAGAACGGAAGCCCTGCGCGTTGATCGCGGAGTAGTGGGCGAAGACGTCGGCCGAGCCGTCGTCGGGGGAAATGAAGCCGAAGCCCTTGTCAGCGTTGAACCACTTGACGGTTCCGGTAGCCATGATGTGTTTCTACTCTCTTGAGAAGGTGGACGCCCGGGGTGGACGCCCGTTGGTGGTGCAGATGCTCAAAACGTCTTCTCAATAAAATTGGCGGCCCCCCGAGGGGTAGCCGCGAAATCCTGCAAAGAACGCTATAACTTCAACAACCACTGTCCACCCTACACGAGACGGTGGCCTCCTCGAGGGCGGGGGTCACTGGTCGGAAGCAGTCCTAACCTTTACTGACAAGGTAATCCACCCGTTCGGGCGGGATGGGTACGATGCGGTCCATGCCCGAGACACGCACCTACGAAAGCTCCGACGACGACCCGTTCGGCAAGGCCGTCCGGGAGGCGGTCGGTGGCGACGTCCGTCCCAACCGCCCCGGGGAGGCCAAGGACGCCGCGGGCGGCGGCGAGCGCGCGGCGTCCCCCGAGAAAGCGCGCCCGACGACGCGCTCCACGCTCCCGTCGTCCACGCTCGGCAGCTTCACGTTCGCGCGCCCCCAGAAGCCGGCGCCGGGGGCGTCCGGCGAGAACGAGGGCGGCTCCCACGCCTAACGCGCAACGCCGACGACGCCGCGAGCACACCGGGACGCGCGGCGCAGTTAGCATGGATTACGACTTTCGTGCAATTGAGCCCTGACGGTCTCGGTGGTTGGATCAGGGTAAGTGCATCTGACTACGTGCGTCTCAGAGAGGATCCGTCATGACAGAGAAGTCCGGCCCCGGTAACGCCCAGCCCCCCGCCGATCTGAACACCAGCGGCTCGCGCACCAGCAGCGGCTCGATCGCCGAGAGCGACCGCAACTCCCTCACCGTGGGCCCGAACGGGCCGGTCCTGCTGCAGGACGTGCACCTGGTCGAGACCCTGGCCGCGTTCAACCGGCGCAACGTGCCCGAGCGGCGTCCGCACGCGAAGGGCTCAGGCGCGTTCGGCGAGTTCGAGGTGACCGCCGACGTCAGCAAGTACACGAAGGCGGCCGTGTTCCAGCCCGGCACGAAGACGCGCATGCTGGCGCGGTTCTCGACCGTCGCCGGCGAGCTCGGCTCGCCGGACACGTGGCGCGACGTCCGCGGGTTCGCGCTGAAGTTCTACACGACCGAGGGCAACTACGACCTGGTCGGCAACAACACCCCGATCTTCTTCGTGCGCGACCCGATGAAGTTCCCGCACTTCATCTCCAGCCAGAAGCGCCTGCCCGACTCGGGCCTGCGCGACGCGACGATGCAGTGGGACTTCTGGTCGTTGACGCCCGAGTCGGCGCACCAGGTGACCTATCTGATGGGCGACCGCGGCCTGCCGAAGACCTGGCGCCACATGAACGGCTACGGCTCGCACACCTACCAGTGGGTCAACGAGGCCGGCGAGCGGTTCTGGGTGAAGTACCACTTCCACACCCAGCAGGGCGTCGAGTGCCTGACCGGCGACGAGGCCGACGACATGGCCGGGCAGGACGCCGACTTCCACCGCCGCGACCTATTCGAGGCGATCAAGAGCGGCGACTTCCCGCAGTGGAAGCTGTCGGTGCAGGTCATGCCGTACGACGAGGCGGCCACCTACCGGTTCAACCCGTTCGACCTGACCAAGACGTGGTCGCACCGCGACTACCCGCTCATCGAGGTCGGCACGATGACCCTGAACGAGAACCCGGTGAACCACTTCGCCCAGATCGAGCAGGCGGTGTTCGAGCCGAGCGCGGTCGTCCCGGGCATCGGGTTCTCCCCCGACAAGATGCTGCTCGGGCGCGTCTTCGCCTACGCGGACGCCGGCCGCGCCCGCGTCGGCACGAACTTCCGGCAGGTTCCGGTGAACAAGCCGATCACCGACACCACGGACACCTACATGTTCGACGGCAACATGAACGTGGAGCAGTTGAACGATCGTCCGGTGTACGCGCCGAACTCGTTCGGGCGTCCGTTCTCCGACCAGGAGGGCCCGACCGCCGAGGGCTGGGAGGCCGACGGCGAGCTCGTCCGCTCGGCGTACACCCTGCACGCGGAAGACGACGACTTCGGCCAGGCCGGCACCCTCGTCCGGGAGGTCTGGAACGACGACCAGCGCGCCCGCTTCGTGGAGACCCTGACCGGGCAGATGTCCCAGGTGAAGGGCGACGTCCAAAAGCGCGCGCTGTGGTACATCAGCCAGATCGACGCCGAGACGGGCCGCAAGGTCGAGGAGAACCTCGCCCAGCAGCACGCCGAGAAGTCCAAGCCGCTCGGTTTCCCCGAGCCCAAGAAGGGCTGAGCCGCCGGGGGCGGGGGCGTTTCGGCCCGTGTGCGTTTCTACCTGACGAAGT
>CALMAD010000350.1 GCA_937859105.1 uncultured Propionibacteriaceae bacterium | reverse complement strand
GATCGCGTTCGTCATCGTCCGGGTCACGTCCCACGGCTGGGTGTCGCCGAACTCCCACGCCCGGGACGCCCCCGTCGCCTCGCCCGCCGCCCCGGCCAGCCGGGTGTCGCGGGCGCCCTGCCGCCCGGAGAGCTGGCGGGCGGCGTCCTTCAGCAGCGCCTTGCCGAGCTGCCGCATGGCCTGCGGGCTGAGCCGCAGGTCGCCGTCGCTGCCGCGCCGCAGGTAGCCGCCGTCGCGGAGGGCGCGTTCGAGGTCGGCGAGCGTCCGGGCGGACGCCGCGGCATCGGGGCCGAGCTGGCGGGCGAGGGCGTCCAGGTCGACGTCGTCGAGGTGGGCTCCGCCGTAGCTCTGCGACAGCTGCTCGGAGAGGGACTCCAGCTCGGCGACATCCTGCAGGACGCCGGTCCCGTCGCCCAGGCCCAGCCCCTCGTCGCCCGAGAACGACTGCGAGCCCGACCAGTCCTCGCCCGGACGCAGCGCCCGCAGGTTGCCGTCCAGCGCGCCGAGCGCCTCCATCAGCTCCGGCGACCCGAAGGCCTGCTGCGACAGCTCCATCAGCTCGCGCCGCTGCTCGGGCGTCATGGAGTTGAGCAGGCGCTGGCCCGCGGCGGCGCGTTGGGCGAGGGCGTCCACGAGCTCGTCGACGGTGCGCGGGTTCTCGGGGAAGAAGTCTCCGTGCCGGTCCATGAACCGCTCGAAGTCCTCCGGCGTGTCCTCGCCGCGGCGGTGCTTGGCGAGCAGGTCGTTCAGGTCGCGGAGCATCTCCGAGATGGCCGCGCGGTCGGCGTCCGTGGCGCCCTCGAGGGCCTGCTTCATGCCGGCGAACCGCTGGTCGAGCAACTCCCGCCCGAGCAGGTCCTTGATCTTGTCGTAGCTCTGCCGGGCCTGCGGGGACTGCCAGTCGTACGTCCCGAGTTCGCTCACCGCGGCCGCCGTCGACGGCGGCAGGTTGCCGAGCCGGAACTCCCGGAAATCCCGGTCGGCGTCGTCCATCAGCGCGTCGCGCGCGAGTTGCTTGCGCTCGGCGAGCACGGCCTCGTCGAGCAGCTTCTTGACCTCGTCCATCGTCCCGTCGAGGCGGTGGCTGCGCAGCAACTCCGTGCGGCGGCGGTTGACGCGCTGGGCGAGGTCGTCGAGCCCGTCGCGGTTCCGGCCGCCGCGCCGCAGGTACTCGCGCAGCGCGCGCTCGGGGGAGTAGCCGGCCATGACGTCCTCCCCGATGGCCGCCAGCGCCTCCGAGAGGTCCACCGGCGGCGCGAGCGGGTCGGGGCCGTCGACGTAGCGGCCGTAGCGTGATCGGTGGGCCATGGCGTCCCTCCTTGTCATAGGGCCGGCGGACGCCGCGGCGCGTCGCCGCGGCCGCGCGCGTCGGCCGGTGGTTCAGCCGTAGATGGTCTCCCCGTCGCCGGTGTCCTTGGAGATCTTGCGGGCCAGGTACAGGCCCTCCAGCGCCAGCTCGATCGCGGAGGCGCGTCGCCCGTCGCCGTCGGCGTCGAACCGCGCGGCGATCTCGTCGTAGAGGCCGGACTCGCCGAGCGACGGCAGGCCGGTGAGGAACTCCAGCGCGGTCACCTGCTCGCCGGTGACGATCGTCGTCCGACCGTCGAGCGCCTCGATGAGCGGGGCCATGTCGAGGCCGCGGAAGTGGACGCGGACCGTCTCCGCCTCCGCCGTCCGCAGCAGGTGGGTGAGGATGTCGCCCTTGCGGTCCTCCTCCCCGGACTCGAACTCGACCTTGCCCGAGAGCACCTCCACCGCGGCGTCCAGGTCGACGACGCGGGCGACGGCGTCCGGCTCACCCCGGACGGTCGCGCGATGCAGCGCGGCCGCCGCGACGGTCTCCGCGCCGGCGATCGAGAAGCGCGCGGAGACGCCGGAGCGCTGGTTGACGGCCGCGGACGTCCGCAGCGCGCGAGTGAAGCGGGCCAGGATCTCCAGCAGCGAGTCGGGCACCTCGGCGACCAGCGTCGCCTCCTGCCGGATGACGGCGATCTCGTCGGCCAACTCCAGCGGGTAGTGGGTGCGGATCTCGGCGCCGAAGCGGTCCTTCAGCGGGGTGATGATGCGGCCGCGGTTCGTGTAGTCCTCCGGGTTCGCGGACGCCACGACCAGCACGTCGAGCGGCAGCCGCAGCAGGTAGCCGCGGATCTGGATGTCGCGCTCCTCCATCACGTTGAGCATCGCGACCTGGATGCGCTCGGCGAGGTCGGGCAGCTCGTTGATCGCGACGATGCCGCGATGGCTGCGGGGGATGAGGCCGAAGTGGATCGTCTCCGGGTCGCCGAGCCGGCGTCCCTCGGCGACGCGCATCGGGTCGACGTCGCCGATGAGGTCGGCCACCGACGTGTCGGGCGTGGCCAGCTTCTCGGCGTAGCGCTCGCTGCGGTGCCGCCACACGACGGGCAGGTCGTCGCCCTCGGCGGCGACGCGGGCGCGGGAGGCGTCCGTGATCGGCTCGAACGGGTGCTCGTTCAGCTCGGAGCCGGCGATCGCCGGGCTCCACTCGTCGAGCAGCCCCGGCAGCGTGCGCAGCAGGCGCGTCTTGCCCTGCCCGCGCTCGCCCAGCAGGACGACGTCGTGCCCGGCGATCAGGGCCCGCTCGAGCTGGGGGAGAACCGTCTTGTCGAAGCCGTGGATGCCCGGCCACGGGTTCTCGCCGTTCGCCAGCCTCGCGAGCAGGTTGTCGCGGATCTCCACGCGCAGGGGCTTGTAGGAATGGCCGGTCGCCTTGAGTTCGCCGGCCGTGCTGATCAGGGGGCGCTCGCTCACGCGCCCAAAATAACCCCCCGCGACAAGCGTCTCAGCCTCCGAAAGGGGGCCGGGCAGGGCCACCCTGCGCGGGAATAGGCGTGCGGGGGGCGCGGAGGCGTCC
>CALMAD010000349.1 GCA_937859105.1 uncultured Propionibacteriaceae bacterium | reverse complement strand
ACGACCCGGTGAAGATCGCCGAGGACTACGCGATGCTGCAGCACCTCTCCGGCGGCCGCGTCGACCTCATGATGGGCCGCGGCAACACCGGCCCGGTCTACCCGTGGTTCGGCAAGGACATTCGCGACGGGGTCGCGCTGGCCATCGAGAACTACGCCCTGCTGCGCCGGCTGTGGGACGAGGAGGTCGTCGACTGGAAGGGCCGCTTCCGGACGCCGCTGAACGGCTTCACCTCGACGCCCCGACCGCTCGACGGCGTCGCGCCGTTCGTGTGGCACGGGTCGATCCGGACGCCGCAGATCGCCGAACAGGCCGCCTACTACGGCGACGGCTTCTTCCACAACAACATCTTCTGGCCGATGAGCCACACGAAGCAGATGGTCGCGCTCTACCGCCAGCGCTACGAGCACCACGGCCACGGCCCGGCCGACACCGCGATCGTCGGGCTCGGCGGGCAGTTCTTCATGCGGAAAAACTCCCAGGACGCCGTGCGCGAGTTCCGCCCGTACTTCGACGTCGCGCCGGTCTACGGCTACGGCCCCAGCCTGGAGGAGTTCACCGCGGAGACGCCGCTGACCGTCGGCTCGCCCCAGCAGGTGCTGGAGCGCACGCTGTCGTTCCGCGACGAGGTCGGCGACTACCAGCGCCAGCTGTTCCTGATCGACCACGCCGGGCTCCCGCTGAAGACCGTGCTCGAGCAGCTCGACCTGCTCGGCGAGATCCTGCCGGACCTGCGCGCGGGCTTCGCCGCCGGACGCCCCGCGCACGTCCCGGACGCCCCGACGCACGCGAGCCTGGTGGCCGCGCGGGCGGCGTCCGGATCGGAGCAGACCGGCTCCACCGCCCAGAACGACCACGGCGGACACGCCGTCGACGACGTCACCGGGCGTTCGCCGTACGAACTCGAGGAGTCCCGTTGATCATCACCGTTGTCACGGCGGGCATGAGCACGCCGTCGTCCACGCACCTGCTGGGGGAGCGGCTCGCGAAGGCGACCGCGGACCGGCTGGAGGCGTCCGACCAGGCCGTCGAGGTGCGCACCGTCGAGGTGCGCGAGCTGGCGTCCGACCTGGTGAACTTCCTGGGGACGCGCGTCCCCTCGGAGCGGCTGCGCGAGGCGTTCGACGCCGTCGCGCAGGCGTCCGGGGTGATCGCCGTCACGCCGATCTGGAACGCCTCGTACTCGGGGCTGTTCAAGCTCTTCTTCGACGCGCTGGAGGAGGGGTCGCTGAAAGGGCGTCCGGCGCTGCTCGCGGCGACCGGCGGCTCGGCGCGGCATTCGCTGGCCATCGACTCCGCGCTGCTGCCGCTGTTCTTCTACCTCAAGGCGACCGTGGCCCCGACGGCCGTGTTCGCCGCGACGGAGGACTGGGGCTCCGACGAATCGGGGCTCGACCGGCGCATCGAGCGCGCGGGCCGGGAGTTCGCCGACCTGGTGGCGGCCACGCCGGCGCCGGAGGCGTCCGACGAGTTCGCGGTGGTCGACTTCGAGCAGCTGCTGCGCGGCTGAGGCCGCGCGTAGGGGGGTGGGGCGATCGCCCCACCCTCTGCTTGCCTACAGGATCGGCACCCGCGCCCGGACGTCGGGCACGAGCGCCAGGTCCACGTCGCTCACGAGCACCCCGGACGCCGCGGCCAACCGTCCGCGGACGCCGCCCAACGGGTCGACGACCGCGCTGCGCCCGATGCCGAGCGGATCCGCGCCGGCGGGAGGCGTCCAGGCCTGGTCGCAGGCGACGAGCCAGGCCTGGGCGTCCAGGGCGCGGGCGCGCACGAGGAGATCCCACTGTTCGGCCTTGCCAGGACCCTCTCCCCACGACGCCGGCACGCACACCAGCTCCGCCCCCGCGCGGCCGAGCGCGGTGAACTGGTCCGCGAAGCGCAGGTCGTAGCAGGTGGCCAGACCGATCGTCGTGCCGAGCGCGGCGAACGTGACGACGTCGTGCCCCGCCTCGACCGTGTCGGACTCGCGCGAGCCGAACGCGTCGTAGAGGTGGATCTTGTCGTAGGACGCCTCCGTCCCGGCCCCCGTCGCCAGCAGCGTGTTCCGGACGCGCCCGTCGGACGCGGGCGTGAACATGCCGACGACCAGCAGGACGCCGAGCTCGGCCGCGAGGGACCGGACGCCGTCGGCGAACCGCCCGTCGAGCGGCTCCGCGACCGCCGCCAGCGGCGTCGAGAAGTTCGCGTGGGACGCCTCCGGGCAGACCACGAGCCGGGCGCCGGCCTCGGCGGCCGCGCGGGCGGCGTCCCGGATGAGGCTGAGATTCGCGCCCGGGTCGTCGGTCGAGGAGAACTGGGCCGCCGCGACCCTCAGGCTGGTGCTGTTCATGGCTGTCCTTCGTGTGCTGGCTTTTGTTGTATACATGCGGTGTGACCCGGGCATCGGGGCGTGATCGCGCCTATGAGCATCTTCGCGGACGCTTGCTGTCCGATCCGTCGCTCGTGGGCACCTTCATCAACGAGGCCGAGCTGGCCGAGACCGTCGGCGTCTCCCGGACGCCGGTCCGCGAGGCTCTGCTGCTGCTCTCCGCCGAGGGGCTGGTGCAGCTCGTGCCGAACCGCGGCGCGTTCGTGCCGCCGCTGAGCCCCGACCAGGTGCACCAGGTGCTGCAGGCGCGGGCCGTCATCGAGAGCTGGGCCGCCGGCGAGGCGCTGCGGAACCTCAAGGTGCCGCTGGCGAGCATGCAGGCGTCCCTGGATCGGCAGGCGGCCCTGCCCGAGGACGCCGACCCGAGCGAGTTCATCGCCGCCGACCGCGACTTCCACGAGGCGCTCGTGATCGCCGGGGGCAACGAGGTCATGACGAAGATGTACGAGACGGTCCGGTCGCGGCACGTGGTGATCGGCCTCGCCGCGATCCTGCGCGACCGCGAGAGCCGCCTGGACGTCGTCGCCGAGCACCAGGGCATCATCGACGCCCTGGCGTCCGGCGACGAGGAGCGCAGCAAGCAGGCCATCCGGTCGCACCTGCTGCGCACGGCCACCCGGCACGCCCGGGCCTGAGGGGACGCCGCCGGCGTCCGGGGACGCGGGGGAGTCGGCCGGGGCGTCCGGCGAGGCCGGATCACTGCTCGGCGGCGGCCTCGTCGAACTCGTCGACGACCGCGCGGCCCATCGCCAGGCCGATCAGGGTGATCACGCACGCGCCGGCGATGTAGCCGGCCATCGCCCAGCTGTTCTGCCCGTTCGCCCAGAAGAGGGCGAACATCGTCGGCGCCAGGCCGCCGGCGAAGATGCCGGCGAACGTGTAGGCGAGCGAGCTGCCGGTGTAGCGCAGGCGCGAGCTGAACTGTTCGGCGATGTGGGCGGCCTGCGGGGCGTACATGAACGAGTGGAACATCAGGGCGACGATGACGCCGGCCAGCGCGAGCCCGAAGCTGCGCTGCTCGTGCAGCATGCCCACGAAGATGAAGGCCCAGATGGCGCCCAGCACGGCGGCGACCGCGTACTGGAGGCGTCGGTTGATGCGGTCGGAGACCCAGCCGGCGAACGGCATGGTGAAGATCTGCAGGAACCCGGCCGCCATCGTGCACGTCAGCGCCTGCGTGTTGGTGAGCCGGCTCGGCCCGTTCTGCAGCCACGTGATGACGTAGACGGCGAAGAACGCGTACAGCACGTCGGGCCCGAACCGGGTGAGGATCGCGCCGAGCAGCGCCCGGCCCTGCGTCCGGAAGACCTCGGTGACGGGGGCCTTCGGGGCCTCGCCCTTCTCCATGATCGCCTGGAAGACGGGGGTCTCCTCGAGGCGGTGGCGGATCCACAGGCCGAACCCGACGAGGATCAGCGACAGCCCGAAGGCGAGCCGCCAGCCCCACGCCAGGAACGTCTCGGCCGGCATCGCCGCGGTCATCCCGACCAGCAGCAGGTTCGCGAGGAAGCTGCCGAGCGGGACGCCGGTCTGTGCGGCGGACGCCCACAGCCCCCGCGTGCCCGGCTTGGCGAACTCGCTGGAGAGCAGGACGGCGCCGCCCCACTCGCCGCCGACCCCGACGCCCTGGAGGAACCGCATGAGCACGAGCAGGATCGGCGCCCACACGCCGACCTGGGCGTAGGTGGGCAGCAGGCCGATGGAGAAGGTGGCGACGCCGATGAGCAGCAGCGTCCAGACGAGGACCTTCTTGCGCCCGATGACGTCGCCGAGGCGTCCGAAGAAGACGCCGCCCACCGGGCGGGCGACGTAGCCGGCACCGTAGGTCATGAAGGCCTTGATCATGTCCATGCGCGGGTCGGTGCCGTCGAAGAAGAGCCGGCTGAAGACCGTGCCCGTCACGGCGCCGAAGAGGGCGAAGTCGTACCACTCCAGGGCGGTTCCGGAGAGGCTGGCGGTGAACGCCTTGCGGAGGTTCCGGCGCTCCTCGACGTTGTGGCTACCGCGGGACGTCGTGCTCATCAGCGGTCCTTTCACTCTTGAAGTGCGGCCAATACTGGTTGTATACAAGATGGCTACGCAAGGGGTTCCTGTTAACGAAAGGTTGCAGCATGGCTCGGTTCCAGCTTGTCGGAGGCGGATCGGTCGATGTCGACATCGCCTATGCCCTCAACGGCGGCTACGCCGGACGCGACACGGAGCAGGTCCAGCACCACATCGACGAGCTCGCCGAGCTGGGCGTCCCGGGCCCGCAGCGCATCCCGACGCTGTACCCGCTCGCGGCCACGCTGGCGTCCCAGGGCACCCACGTGCAGGTGCCGCACCGGCAGACGTCCGGGGAGGCGGAGTGGGCGCTGATCGTGCCGACGGACGCGGCGTCCGCCGACGACTACCTGCTGACCGCCGCCTGCGACCACACCGACCGCGCCCTCGAGGTGCACGGCGTGGCCTGGAGCAAGCAGTCGGCGCCTGACTTCCTCGGCGACGTCGCCTGGCGCTGGGGCGACGTCAAGGACGCCTTCGACGGCTTCACCCTGCGCGCGTGGGTCGGTCCGGGCGCTGAGGAGGGCGGCGGGGACCTGATCCAAGACGGGACGCCCGCGCAGCTGCTGCCGCCGGACTACTGGACCGAGAAGCTCGGCGACGCCGGCCTCCTCCGGCCGGGGACGCTGCTGATGAGCGGCACGATCCCCATGATCCCGGGCGTGAACCAGTTCGCGGACGCCTGGCGCGTCGAGCTCACGGACGCCGCCGGTCACGTGAGCCGCGTGGCGTACACCGTGGAGGTGCTGCCCGAGCCCTGGGAGTGACGCTGGTCCCGGCACTCCCAGGAAAGGCCGGACG
>CALMAD010000348.1 GCA_937859105.1 uncultured Propionibacteriaceae bacterium | reverse complement strand
CGGCGTCCTCGGGTGGAGAAGGAGCGAAGCGCTCAGTCGACGTCCTCGTCGACCCAGTCGAAGGTCCGGGTCACGGCCTTCTTCCAGTTGCGGTAGAGGCGCTCGCGCTGGTCGGCGTCCATCTGGGGGGTCCAGCGCTTGTCTTCGGCCCAGTTGTCGATGACGTCCTGCTCGCCCTCCCAGTAGCCGACGGCGATGCCGGCGGCGTAGGCCGCGCCGAGCGCGGTGGTCTCGGCGACCACCGGACGCACGACGTCGACGCCCAGCATGTCCGCCTGGAACTGCATCAGGGTCTCGTTGGCCGTCATGCCGCCGTCGACCTTGAGCTCGGTGAGCTCGACGCCGGAGTCGGCGTTCATGGCGTCCAGCACCTCGCGGGTCTGGAAGGCCGTGGCCTCCAGCGCGGCCCGCGCGATGTGGTTGCGGTTCACGTACCGGGTCATGCCGACGAGCGCGCCGCGGGCGTCCGAGCGCCAGTAGGGCGCGAACAGGCCCGAGAACGCGGGGACGAAGTAGACGCCGCCGTTGTCCTCCACCTCGAGGGCGAGCTTCTCGACCTCGGGGGCGCTGTCGAACATCTTCAGGTTGTCGCGCAGCCACTGCACCAGCGAGCCGGTGACCGCGATCGAGCCTTCGAGCGCGTAGATCGGCTTGCGGTCGCCGATCTTGTAGCACACGGTCGTGAGGAGGCCGTTCTTGCTGGGGACGATCTCCTCGCCGGTGTTCATCAGCATGAAGTTGCCGGTGCCGTAGGTGTTCTTGGCCATGCCGACCTCGAAACAGGCCTGGCCGAACGTGGCCGCCTGCTGGTCGCCGAGGATGCCGGCGATCGGGGTGTCGACGAGCAGGCCCTTCTGGCGGCCCTTGCCGTAGACCTCGGAGCTGCTCTTGATCTCGGGGAGCATGCTGACCGGGATCGTCATGTCGGCGGCGATCTCCTCGTCCCACGACAGGGTCTTGAGGTCCATCAGCATGGTGCGGGACGCGTTGGCCACGTCGGTCACATGGACGCCGCCGTCGACCCCGCCCGTCATGTTCCACAGCACCCACGTGTCGATCGTGCCCATGAGCAGCTTGCCGGCCTCGGCGTCCGCCCGCGCGCCGTCGACGTTGTCGAGGATCCACTTGACCTTGGGCCCGCAGAAGTAGGTGGCCAGCGGCAGGCCCACCCGATCCTTGTACTTGTCCTGCCCAGCGTCGCCGCCGAGCTCCTCGATGATCTTCTGCGTCCGCGTGTCCTGCCACACGATCGCGTTGTAGACCGGCTCGCCCGTCTCCTTGTTCCAGACGACCGTGGTCTCGCGCTGGTTCGTGATGCCGACCGCGGCGATCTGGTCCCGGTTGACGGACGCCTTGCTCAGCGCCTGCGCGACCACCTCGCGCACGCTCTCCCAAATCTCCATCGGATCGTGCTCCACCCAGCCCGCGCGCGGGAAGATCTGCTCGTGCTCCCGCTGCCCGGTCGCGACGATGCGGCCGGAGTGGTCGAAGATGATGGCCCGGGAACTCGTGGTGCCCTGGTCGATGGCGAGGACGTAATTCTCCTGCGTCATTGCATGTTCCTCCATGTCGGATATTCCGTAGACGAGAAACTACCGGGTCGGGGTACGAGCCGGATAGGGAGCGCACGCCCGTGCACCCCGCGCCGCGACGCGACGACGTTCGCCCATGTCGTGCTCAGTGACTCGCCGAATCCCTGCGTAAAACGCGCATGTGCCACCCTGGAGCGCGTGATTCGATCTATCGCCCGCGGGTGCGATTATGTTACGTTGTGAACGGATGCTCGCGATCCATGGGCGTTCGTGCAGAGATGAGGAGAAGAAGTGAATGAACGACCGGTATGAGCAGATGTACGACGCAGCGACGCGCTACTACATTCAAGGCGAGACCATGGACACCATCGCCCGTGGGCTCGGGGTCTCCCGATCGTCGGTTTCACGGCTGTTGAGCCAGGCGCGCGAGCGCGGCCTGGTACGGATTTCGCTCGCCGAGCACTCGGGCTCGCGGTCGCCGATGGCGCTGACGCTGGCCGAGCAGTTCGGCATCCAGGTGCACCTCGTCAACGTCGGCGAGGGCGCGCGGTTGAACTCCCGCTTCGAGAAGGTCGCCCGGCACGCGGCCACCCTGCTGAACTCCGTGGTCGCCGACGACCAGTTGATCGGCGTGGCGTGGGGCGTGACCATGACCCACATCGCGAAGCACGTCGAGCCGCGGCCCCTGACGGGGGTCACGGTCGTGCAGATGAACGGCAGCACGAACCGGTACGACTCGGCGTCCCCCTATGTGGGGTCGATCATGCAATCCATCGCCGAGAAGTACGGCGCGCGCGTGGCGCTGTTCCCGGTGCCCGCGTTCTTCGACTACTCCGACACCAAGAGCGCGATGTGGCGCGAGCGGTCGGTGCAGCGGGTGCTCGAGTTGCAGCGCCGGCTCGACGTGGCGGTCTTCGGCGTCGGGTCGCTGCACGGCGGCGTCCCCTCGCACGTCTACACCGCGGGGTACCTGGACGCCGCCGAGCTGGCGCAGATCGAGCGGCAGGGGGCGGTCGGCGACGTGTGCACGGTGTTGCTGCGGGAGGACGGGTCGTATTCCGACATCACGTTCAACGACCGGGCGACCGGCCTGACCCCGCGCGAGCTGGCGCGCGTGCCGCGGCGCATCTGCGTCGTGCCCGACCCGCGCCGCGCTCCGGCCCTGCTGGGCGCGCTGCGCGCCGGGGTCGCGACCGACCTGGTGTGCGACGACGTCACCGCGCGCGCAGTGGTCGAGCGGATGGGCGGCTGACGTCCTGAACGTCCTCCCACCTGTCGCGCAAGGTCGTGGAGTCTGGCCGAGATATGCCCGTTTCGTTGCCGCGGGCCCTCCGCGATCCTAGGCTGACGCAGACGGACCATCGCCGAGGATGGCCACGACCCGAGGAGGAAAGTCGGCGTGAGAAGACTTCAGGCAGACGTCGTGGTGATCGGTGGCGGGTCCACCGGCGCCGGCGTGGTTCGGGACGCCGCGATGCGCGGCTACAAGGCCATTCTCGTCGACAAGTCCGATCTGGGGCAGGGGACGACGGGGCGCTTCCACGGGCTGCTGCACTCCGGCGGCCGCTACGTCGTGAGCGATCCGGGCTCGGCCACCGAGTGCGCCGAGGAGAACGCGATCATCACCCGCATCCAGCCCGGCGCGGTCGAAGAGACCGGCGGGTTGTTCGTCGCGACGCCGGGCGACGATCCCGAGTACGGCGACCGGTTCCTGGCCGGCGCGGCCGCCACGGGCGTCCCGGCGCGGGAGATCCCGGTCGCCGAAGCGTTGCGGCGCGAGCCGCGGCTGAACCCCGGCATCTTCCGGGCGATCGAGGTGCAGGACGGGTCGGTCGACGGCTGGCAGCTCGTCTGGGGCGCCGCGTCCTCGGCCATCGAGCACGGGGGCCAGGTGCTCACCTACCACCCGGTCACGCGCATCGAGCACGACGGAGACCAGGTCAAGGCGGTGTTCTGCTACGACCAGAAGGGCGGGGAGGACGTCCAGATCGACTGCCGCTTCGTCCTGAACTGCGCGGGCCCGTGGGCCGAGGGCATCACCCACATGGCCGGGCTGCCGCCCGTGCCGGTCATCCCGGGCCGCGGCATCATGATCGCGATGAACCACCGCCTGGTGAACAGCGTGGTCAACCGCCTGATCTACCCGGCCGACGGCGACATCCTCGTCCCGGTGCACACGGTGTCGATCATCGGCACGACCGACGTCAAGGAGAGCCACCCCGACGACCTGCCCATCCCGCGCGACGAGGTGCAGCAGATGTTCGACGCCGGTGAGGCGCTCATCCCGGGCTTCCGCCGGGCGCGCGCGCTGCACGCCTGGTCGGGGGCGCGTCCGCTGATCAAGGACGATCGGGTGTCGGCGTCCGACACGCGCCACATGAGCCGCGGCATGGCGGTCATCGACCACCTCGAGCGCGACGGCATCAAGGGCATGCTGACGATCGGCGGGGGCAAGCTGACGACCTACCGCCTCATGGCCGAGCACATCGTCGACGCCATGTGCGCGCAGCTCGGCGAGCAGCGGGCATGCACGACGGCCGACGAGGTCATCGACTTCAACAACGACCCGCCGAAGAACTACGTGATCACCCACCGGCTGGAGGATCGCGAGGAGGACCGGCTCGACGACCAGATCATCTGCGAGTGCGAGCTCATGAGCAAGCGCATGTTCGTCGAGGCGCTCGACGAGCAGCCGACCGGCACGCTGGACGACCTCCGGCGCCAGTTGCGCCTCGGCATGGGTCCTTGTCAGGGGGGCTTCTGCTCGATGCGCGCCGCGGGCATCGCGCACGACCACGGCGCGATCGACGTCGAGCGCGCGACGGGCCTGCTGCGCCTGTTCCTCAAGAACCGCTGGATCGGGCTGTGGCCCATCCTCTACGGCGACCAGGTGCGGCAGACGGCGCTGGACGACTGGATCTATCAGGGGACGTTGGACGTCGAGCACCTGCCGGTGCCGGCCGAGGAGGTTGTGCGATGAGGGACGCCATCGTCATCGGGTCGGGGCTCGCGGGGCTGACCGCGGCGCTGCGGCTCGCGAAGGGCGGCAAGACGGTGTCGCTCATCTCCAAGGGGCCGGGCGGCCTGCAGTTGTCGCAGGGCACGTTCGACATCCTCGGCTACAGCCCCGACCGCGTCTCCGACCCGCTGGACGCCGTGGGCGCCCTGGCGAAGACCAAGCCCGAGCACCCCTACGCCGTGCTGGGGGCGGACGCCGTCCGCGAGGCCGCGGAGTTCGTCGCCGGCCTCGTCCCCGATCTGCTGGCGGGCGATCCGGCGTCCAACGTGAACCTGCCGACCGCGGTCGGCGCCGTGCGGCCGACCGCCCTCGCCCAGCCGAGCATGATCGACGGCGCGGTGAAGGACGGCAACGCCTACGTGGTCGTGGGGCTGCGGCGGCTCAAGGACTTCCAGGCCACGCTCGTGGCCGGCAACCTCGACCGGGCCGAGGTGCCCGGCGGCGGGTCGGTGTCGGCGCGCGCGGTGTGGATCGACGTCCCGGCGCGCCCGGAGGAGGCCGACACCACGGGCCTCACCTACGCCCGCGCGCTGGACGACCCGAACGTCCGGGCGACGTTCGCCAAGGCCGTCGCCAAGCAGGCGAACGCGGGGGAGATCGTGGTGCTGCCCGGCGTCCTCGGGCTCGACGACCACGACGCCTGGCGCGACATCGCCCAGATCGTCGACCATCCGGTCTGCGAGGTTCCGCTGCCGCCGCCCGGCGTCCCGGGGCTTCGGCTCTTCCGGACGCTGTCGGCCCTGGCGCGCGACGCGGGCGTCCGGATGATCAACGGCTCCAAGGTGATCGCCAAGCGCGTCGAGGGCGATCGGGTCGTGAGCGTCTCGATCAGCTCGGCCGGCCACGCGCGGGAGTACGAGGCGTCCGCGTTCGTGTTCGCGCCCGGCGGGTTCGAGAGCGGGGCGTTGGCCGTCGACTCCTACGGCCACATCACCGAGCCGGCGCTCGGGCTGCCTCTCTCGCACGACTCGGCGGAGGGCCTCATCCACGGCGACTTCTGGGGCAGCGATCAAGCGCTGTTCGAGGTCGGCGTCCGGGTGGATCAATCGATGCGGGTCCTCGGGCCCGACTCGGCGCCCGTCTATTCCAACCTGTTCGCCGCGGGCGGCATCCTCGCCGGAGCCACCCGCTGGCGCGAGAAGTCGGGCGAGGGCATCGCCGCGGCGAGCGCGCTTCGAGCAGCCGACACGATCCTCGGGGAGGAAAAGTGAGCAAGAAGCTCGATCTGAGCACCGTCGTGAAGTCCGTGTCGTCGGCCGCGAAGTCGGCCGGCGCGCAGGTGGCCAGCGGCGCCCGCAAGGTCACCCAGCGCGACACGGCTCCCGACGCGGCCGAGCGGCTGGGTAACGAGCTGGCGCGGTCGACCCTCGACCACTGCGTGAAGTGCACGGTGTGCGAGACCAACTGCCCGGTCTCCCGGGTGACGCCGCTGTTCTCGGGGCCGAAGTTCGTCGGCCCGCAGGGGGAGCGGTTCCGCCACGGCGATTCCGTCGACCACTCGGTCGACTACTGCTCGAGTTGCGGCACGTGCACGGTCGTGTGCCCGCAGGGCGTCAACGTGGCCGAGATCAACTCGCTCGCGCGCGCCGCGATGAAGCAGCAGAACGGCATGCCGATCCGCGATCAGCTCATCAGCCGCACGACGATCATGGGCGCGGCCATGACGCCCGTCGCCCCGGTCGCCAACGCCGTGCTCGGGTTCAAGCCGGCGCGCGTCGTGATGGAGAAGGTCGTCGGCGTCCATCGGGACGCCCCGATGCCGACCGCGCGCCCCGAGACGCTGGCCACGTGGCTGAAGAAGCGGCCCAAGCCGACGAAGCCCGCCACCCGCGGCCCGATCGTCTACTTCCACGGCTGCGCGGGCGGCTACTTCGAGGTGGAGACGTCGAAGCAGACCATCGAGGTGCTGGAGCACCTGGGGTACGAGGTGCTCGTGCCCAAGCAGGGCTGCTGCGGCCTGGCGGAGCAGAGCAACGGGCTGTTCGAGTCGGCGAAGAAGTCGGTGCGGTCGCTGGTGAGGGCGCTGCGCACGGCCGGCACCGATCTCACGATCATCAGCTCGTCCGGCTCGTGCACGGGCATGCTCAAACACGAGGCGCACGAGATCCTCGGGGTCGACGATTCCGAGCTCGCCGACGTGGGCACCCGCATCCGTGAGTTCTCCGAGTTCCTGCTCGACCTGTACGACGCGGGGGAGTTCCCGGCCGAGGAGTTGCGCCCGCTGCAGATGACCGTGCCCTATCACGCGCCCTGCCAGCTCAAGAGCCAGGGCATGGGGACGCCGGCGGCCGACCTGCTGCGCCTCATTCCGGGGCTCACGGTCGTCGACAGCGACGCGGTGTGCTGCGGCATCGCCGGCACCTACGGGCTCAAGAAGGAGAAGTACGACATCGCCCAGGCCGTGGGCAAGCCGCTGTTCGACATGGTGCAGGCCACCAACAAGGACCTGGCGGTCTGCGACACCGAGACCTGCCGCTGGCAGATCCAAAAGGGCAGCGGCGTCCCGACCGTGCACCCCGTGACCCTGCTGCACCGCTCGCTCGGGCTTTCGTGATCTCGGTGCCCGCTGGGGCGTCCTTGCCAGGACGCCCCAGTGGAGCGCCGGTTCCGTGAGTGGCTAGGATCGGACGCCGTGGACATCGACGCACCCATCGGCCTGTTCGACTCCGGTTTCGGCGGCCTGACGGTCGCCCGCGCGGTGGTCGACCAGTTGCCGGGCGAAGACATCGTGTATTTGGGCGATACCGCGCGGGCGCCGTACGGGCCGAAGTCGATCCCCGAGGTGCGTGAGTACGCGCTCGAGTGCCTCGACTACCTGTACGACCTCGGCGTCAAGGCGCTTGTGATCGCGTGCAACTCGGCGTCGTCCGCCGTGCTGCGCGACGCCCGCGAGCGCTACGACGTGCCGGTCGTCGAGGTCATCATGCCCGCGGTGCGGCGGGCCGTCCGGGTGACGAAGAACGGCCGCATCGGGGTCATCTGCACCCTCGCTACCGCGCATTCGCGCAGCTACGACGACGCGATCGGGGCGGTGCCGGACGTGCAGTTGTTCACCTCGCCGTGCCCCGAGTTCGTGGACTACGTCGAGGCCGGCATCACCGGTGGCCCCAAGCTGTTGGGCATCGCCGCCGACTACCTGAAGCCGCTCGCGGAGCAGCACGTCGACACGCTCATCCTCGGCTGTACCCACTACCCGCTGCTGACCGGCGTCATCAGCTATGTGATGGGCGACCAGGTCACCCTCGTGTCGTCGTCGGAGGAGTGCGCCCGCGAGACCTACGTGACCCTCACCGGTAAGGGGCTGGTGCGCCCGGGGCCGCGGGAGGGCAAACGCGTCTTCCTCACCACCGGCAACCCCGAGAAGTTCGAGGGCATCG
>CALMAD010000347.1 GCA_937859105.1 uncultured Propionibacteriaceae bacterium | reverse complement strand
GACCCGGACGCCGTCCGCGCCGGCCTCGACGCCGCCCTGCCCCAGGGGCTGGACGTGCTGCAGGTCGTCGAGGCGTCCGGCGGGTCGCTCGCCGACGGGCTGCAGGCGTCCGAATGGCGGATCGAGATCGCGGGCCCCGATCGCGACACGGTGGACGCCGCCGTCGCGGCCCTGCTCGCCGCGGAGTCCCTGACCGTCGAGCGCATGACGAAGTCGGGGCTGCGCGAGTTCGACGCGCGCGGCGCGATCGTCGCGCTGTGGGTCATCGACGACCGGACCCTCGGCCTCGTGAGCCGCCACGTGGTGCCGCTGGTGCGCCCGGACGACGTCCTCCAGGCGCTCGGCCGCGTCGAGCCTCGCTTCGCGTTGGCCCAGCCCGCCTTGCTGACCCGCCTCGCCCAGGGCGTCTGGCGCGACGGCCGGATCGTCGGCCCGTTCGAGGACGCTTGAGCGCCCCCGCCGGACGCCCACCGCGGCACGGCGGAACCTTAGTTCCCCACTTTCGGACGGGTGTGGAATAATGTCGGCAAGGTCAGGGCGCTAGCCCTACCGATGGCATCCCGGGGTGTGAGGTCGGGGTGTTGCCCTCGGCTAGACCGCGACGAGGTTTTCTCGACCGCGGCGGCCGTCCGGCGACATGCCGTCGCACCCGCAAGCTTCGCCGCCCGGAGGCGTGATTTCTCCCGGTGGCCCACTGTCGGCAGCGTTGCTGCCGTGAAGGAGAGCCCCAATGCTCGATTCGAACGAACCTGAATCCCAGGCACCGTCCGGCGAGGAGACGCCGGCGACCCCGCCGCGTCGGCGCCGGGCGGCGTCCCGCCCCGCGGGTCCGCCCACCGCGGTCGACCGCGCCCCCGAACTCACCGCCCCGCGCACTCCCGCTGCGCTGGAGAACCGCGAGCCCGAGCACGTCGAGGCCCAGGTGCTCGACGAGATCGACGCGGCGGTCGACGCCGCGATGGCGGCGGCGGACGCCGAGGTGGCCGACGCGGGCGAGAGCGACGACGCCTCGCCCGAGCACGAGCCGGACGCCGCCGAGCGCGCCGAGATCGCCGCCGAGCAGCCCCCCGCAGAGACGCTCGAGCAGCCCGCGCAGGAGGCGGAGCCGGAGGCGTCCGTCGAGCAGCCGTCGGGCGAAACCGAGCCTCCCGAGGCCGAGACCCCCGAAACCGAGACCGCCGAGCCCGAGGCGGACGAGGAGTCCGCCGAACCTGAGGCGGACGCCGAGACGATCGCGTCCGAGCCCGGCGACGCCGCCGACGCGCCGACCACCGACGAAGCCCCCGCCGAGAGCGAGGCCGACGACAGCGAGTCCGACGACAGTGAGTTCGACGACAACACGCCGGACGAAAGCGACCCCGAGGAGTCCGACGACTCCGACCCGATCGCCGCGAGCCTCGCGGCCCTGCGCGAGTCCCGGGGCGCCCGGGGGCGTCCGAGTGGGTCGCTGGCGAACCCGTTCGGGGTCGCGACCGACGTGGCGTCCGCGCTCGACGGGCTCGCCGCGGCCCTGGGCCGCTCGCCCCAGCCGGACACCGACGACGACGAGGACGCCGACGAGGCCGACGCGTCCCACGAGGGCGACGCCGGCCACGACCAGGCGCCCGAGGGCGACGCGCACGACCGGTCGGCCGACCGTGAAAAGCGCTCCGACAAGGGCGAACGATCGGACGCCTCCGCCGCCGCGTCCGCGGATCGCGACGACGCCAGCGACGCCGCGGACACCGGTGATGGTGCCGACTCCGAGGACTCCGACAACGACGGGGACGATTCCGACGACGCCCCCCGCCGCCGTCGCCGCCGTCGGGGCGGGCGTCGCCGCCGCCGGGGGTCCAGCGACTCCTCCGACGACGCGAAGGACGACTCGTCCGACGGCGACTCCGACGACGACGACTCCGGCTCCTCGAAGGACTCCGACGACGCGAACAAGGGCGACGACGAGGCGTCCGACCACGGCGGCAACAACGACAACGGTCCGTCGCGACGGCGCCGCCGGCGCCGCCGCCGCGGGGAGGACACGGGTTCCACCGACGAGGAGGGCGTCGACGTCGTCGTGAAGGTGCGCGAGCCGCGCCGGTCGAAGTCGGCGAACGACGAGATCACCGGCATCGAGGGCTCCACGCGCATGGAGGCGAAGAAGCAGCGCCGCCGCGAGGGCCGCGCCGCCGGACGCCGCCGCGCGCCGATCC
>CALMAD010000346.1 GCA_937859105.1 uncultured Propionibacteriaceae bacterium | reverse complement strand
GGCGCGCACCTGCTCCTCGGGGAGCCCGAGGTTCAGCGGCCCGAACGACACGTCGCGGAACACGTCGGCGGCGAAGAGCTGGTCGTCGGGGTTCTGCGCGACAAGTTGGACGACCTGTCGGTGCTCCCGCAGCCCGCGTCGCCCGTAGTCGGTGGGCACATCGTCCACGAGCACCGCGCCGGCGGTGGGCCGCTGGGCGCCCGACAACGCTCGCAGCAGCGTCGTCTTGCCCGACCCGTTCGCGCCGAGCAGGGCGAGGCGGCGTCCGCTCGGGACGTCGAGGTCGAGCCCCTGCAGCACGGCCCGCCCCTCGAAAGAGACCCCCAGCCCGCGCGCCGCGAGATGGCGATGGCTCACCGGACGACCTCCCACGCGACGCTCACCGCGACGAGCGTCGCGAGCCCGGCCACGCTCAGCGCGAGGAACGCCCCCGAACGGCGCCGAGGTCGCTCCAGCGTCACGAGGGTGTCGGTGTAGCCGCGCCCGGTCAGACCCTCCTCGAGCCGGCGGGCGCGGTCCCACGCGCGCAGGAACAATGCGGACGCCCCCATGCCGGCCGAGCGCATGGTCGTCCGACGGTTGACCATGCCGAGGCGCGCCCCCTGGGCGTCCCGGACGGCGTACGCGCTTTCGAGCAGCCCGAACGTGAACCGGTACACCAGCGCGGCGATCTCGACCAGCGGCGCCGGGACGCGGGCGCGCCGGCAGGCCGAGAACAGGTCCACCATCGGGGTCGAGCACGCGAGCGTGAACATCGCCAGCACGGCCGCGAGCGCCCGGACGGCCAAGTGGCCGGCCATGGCCGTGCCCTCCGGCGTGACGGCCAGCCGGACGCCGGCGTCCCAACTGACGCTCACCGCGACGGTCGCGACGCCGATCGCGATGGAGACGAGCGGCAGCCACAGGATGCGCCCCAGCCGGGCCGCCCCCACGTCGATCGGCCCGAGCAGCAGGGCGAGGCACACGACGACGATCGCGGCGTCCCCCGGCAGCGGCGGCAGCGACACGGCCGCGACCAGCAGCCCCAGGCTGAGGACGCCCTTGTCGCGCACCGAGCGCGTCCGCCACGGGCTGGACCAGGCCGCGCGGTCGAGGGCCAAGCCGTGGCTCATCGCGGCCCGGGTGGGCCGGCATGCTCGTCCGCGGCCCCTTCTTGGACGCCGAGCGCGCGCTCCGCGCGGCGGCGTCCCCACAAGGCGCCCACGGCGAAGCCGAGCACACAGCCGCCGATCGCGGCCTGGAGCGCGAAGAGACCTGACTCGACCTCCCCGGACGCCGGCTCGAACAGCGGCGTGAACCACTGCCGGTAGCCGGGGTGGGCCTCCTGGATGGCGCTGGTCGCCGAGGAGTCGGTCCCGACGAACCCCTCCTCCCCGGTGGAGCGCGCGCTGCCGAGGGTGAAACTGAGGGCGAAAATCACGACGAGGGCGACCACGAGCGCCCACGTGACGAGGGTCTTGCGACGAGTGTTCTTCATCACGCCACCGCCTGGTTCGCGCGCGGCTTCAGGACGCCCAGCTTGACCAGCTCGGGGTGCGCGACGTCGCGCAGCAGCCGGAACACCAGCACCCCGAGGACGCCCTCGGCGAGGGCCAGCGGGACCTGCGTCAGGGCGAACACGCCCAGGAACTTCGCGAGCGAACCGGCCAACCCCGAGACCGGATCGGGGAACGCGATGGCGAGCTGCGCCGACGTGACGCAGTAGGTGGACAGGTCGGCGAAGGCGAGCGCCAAGAAGACGCCGACGTTGGCGTTCCAGCGCAGCCGCTTGGCCAGGACCCAGAACGCGTACCCCACCCAGGGGCCGACGATGCCCATGCTGAAGACGTTCGCGCCGAGCGTCGTGATGCCGCCGTGCGCGAGCAGCAGGGCCTGGAAGATCAGGACCACCGACGACAGGAACGCCATCACGGGTGGGCCGAACAGCACCGCCCCTAGTCCGGTGCCGGTCGGGTGCGACGAGCTGCCCGTGACCGAGGGCAGCTTGATCGAGGAGAGCACGAACGTGAACGCGCCGGCGGCGGCGAGCAGCAGCCGCGATTCGGGGTGCTCGCGCGACTCGGCGATCACGCGCCGGGCGCCGTGGATGACGAACGGCGCCGACACCGCGTACCAGGCGACGCAGTGGGTGACGGGGAGGAATCCTTCTGCGATGTGCATCGCGTTCCCTTTCTAGGAGACATGGGCCTAAGGAACCGTCTTTCGATGCACGTATCTGACTTCCCCGGATCGTTTCCGGGGTCACAGTGGCCCGTCCGTCCCGGATTTTCACCGGGTTCCGCGCACGAAAGGCACCCCTGAGTCTGTCACAGATGCGGGACGCCCGCGTCGATTCCGCGGTGCCCGGGACGACGTCTGCCGCGGGGTGAGTGCGTTTCTACCTGACGTTCTCCACACTCTGGTGTGGAGAATGTCAGGTAGAAACGCCCACGGGGACGCACACGGCGGGGCGCTCACGCAGGCGGCGTCAGAGCCACTCCACCGGCTGGCCGACCCGCAGGACGCCGGGGTTCGTCACCTCGGCGCCCAGCGCCACCCAGGGATCCCCGGACGCCCCGAGCTCGGCGAACAGCCTCCGGTCCCGCTCGCCGGTGATCGGGTCGCGGTCGATGACGACACAGCGCTCGAGGCGCTTCGCGAGAGACAGGACGACGTCCCCGATCCGGATGCTCCGCCCGACCCAGGCCGCCTCCCCGACGGGGTCGTCGGAGTCGTCGACGACCAGGTTGCAGCGGAACCGCTCGGCGTCCTTCTCACACCCCAGCTCCGCGAAGCGGCTCGTGAGCCCGACGCTCACCGGGTTGGCGTAGATCGCCCGCCACGGCGGGCGGATGGATCCGAGCAGGACGCGGCGTCCAAGATGCTCGGACGCCAAGTCGGACACGGGGCCGGGTTGCAGGGCCATCGGGAGAGGGCGTCCCCAGTAGTCGATGAGGGCCCGCTCCCCCGGGCCGATTGATTGAGTCGCGGACTCCCCGGTGGGCAGCGTCAGCCGCACCTCGCATCCCGTCACGGACACGCGCAACGCGAGCAGTTCGGGGTTGGCCATGGTCCGCAGCGCCATGCCGTCGGCGACGAACGCCAGCGAGCGGTCGCCGGCGAGGCCGGCGGCGTCCACCGTCACCTCGCGGACCCGTTCGCGTCGGCACCCCTTGATGGGAGCCCGACCAAGGGTGGTCAGGTACATACTCAGGGACGCTACCGCGTGCGCGAGTCCCTGGCTGTCACCCTTACGGAGGGGCGTCTGCGTTAACGTTCGATTGCGTCAACGTTCGATGCCGTGGTGCCGGGACGCCGGACGCAGCGTCGCGAACGGGTCGGTCACCTCCAACTCCTGGCTGGTGAACCGGAACAGCCCCGCCGGACGCCCACCCCCTTGCGACGGACGGTGCTCCCCCGTCGCCTCCAGTTGGCCGCGCCGCTCGAGCACGCGCTGCAGGTTCGTCACCGCGACCTCGTGCCCGAGCGCGGCCGCGTACATCGCGCGCAGCTCGGCCATCGTGAACTCGGCCGGGGCCAGGGCGAACGCGATGTTGGTGTACGACAGCTTGGCCCTGAGCCGGGCGATGCCGTGCCCGATCACGGCCGCGTGGTCGAACGCCGTCTCGGGCAGCTCCGCGATGGGGTGCCAGGCGGCGTTCTCGGGAAGCTGCGGGTCGTTCGTCCACGGCACGAGGCCCAGGTAGGCGGTCGCGATGGTCCGCTGAGAGGGGTCGCGCCCGGGGGAACTGAGCGTCTCCAACTGCTCGAGGTGCGCGATCTCCGCGAGATCGACGCGCGTCGCCAGGTGCCGCCGGACGGACGCCCCGACCGACTCGTCCGCCTCGACCGACCCGCTGGGCAGCGCCCACACCCCCGCGAACGGGGCCCGGCGCCGCCGACGCAGCAGCACGGTCAACAGATCG